>NZ_JBEOZU010000036.1:0-1104 GCF_040298185.1 Streptomyces sp. NPDC001634
GGCATCGCCCACCTGCACAACCTCGCCCTGGCCGGGTAACGAAGAACGGACTGGTCGACCAGCACTCCATAGATCATTTACGGGACAGCCCTTAGATTCCAGGGCCTTACGGTGGGACCTCTTGATGTGCTCGACTACTTCTTGCTGTAGTGGCCTCTTCCTGGTCTTGGTGACCTCGATGAAGAGCTCCGAAATAAAATCCCATGGCGGGACTCTTGTCCCATTGAGGTAGCGGGATACCGCGCCTGCGTTTCGATGAGTGCGTGAAGCGTATCGGCGCACCGAAATATTGAGAGCAGCAAAGACCTCGCGCAGTATCTCTGCTAGTCGAGCCGCATCCTCGGGGACGTCTTCTCCGAGCGGCCGTAGTGCGAAGGGGCCTTCCGTCACGGCTGATCTCCAAGGCGGTCGAGTGTTGCCAATAGTTGGCAACGTGTTCCAGTAGCGGCAACACCCCGGACGGGAGCCAGAGTTGCTGCAGAGGGGCAACCACGCCCCGTGCAGAACCCAGGGAGTGACTGCGTGTCAGTACCTACTATTCCTCAGGGGCCCCGCTCCCATGGGGAGCTTGAAGCTATGGCGGCGTTCACCACAGTGCTTACGTGGTTGCAGTCGCAGGCTTCGTCCGCCGTCTTACCCGCCTTGTTCGCGATGATGTTGATCATCAAGGGTTGGTGACGGGGAGGTTTGAGCCCCTGACTCAGGGAGCGCCCTGTCCGAGTGGACAGGGCGCTTCGCTGACATCAACACCTGACATCAACAGCCCCGTACATCGACGCACAACCGCAAACCGATCTTGGTCTGTATTGGTGGGACGCGGGCAGGAAACGGCTGGTCGCAAGGACCCGTTTCAGCGGAGAACGCGCCTACGGATCAAACCTAATGGGGCCGGATCCGTCTATGGATCTTGCCGATAGGGCGATAGACAGGCAGACGAACGGCAGCAGGGGGACTTTCAGGCGGATGCCCCGAGAGTGGACGGGACCGTTTGGGTCGGCGGGGGGGGGGGGGGGGGGGCCCCCCCCGGGGGGGGGTTTTTTTGGGGGCCGGGGCGGGGGGGGGGGGGGGACGGGTGGGTCCCGGCGGGGGGGGGGTTGGGATGGT
>NZ_JBEOZU010000036.1:1114-91885 GCF_040298185.1 Streptomyces sp. NPDC001634
ATGTTCGTGTTCTCGGCCGCTTTACCGTCGGGCTGGACGGTGCCGTTCGGTTTGTGGTGGTGTTGCCCGGGGGGGGGGGGGGGGGTGGGGGGGGGGGGGGCGGGGGGGGCCCCCCCCCCCCCCGCCGCGGGGGTTTGAGGTCAGGCCGCGTCGCCGGGGTGGAGGACGACCTTGGTCCAGCCGTCGTCGCGGTTGTCGAAGTGCTCGTAGCCTTGCGGCGCCTGGTCGAGGGGCAGCTCGTGCGAGACGATCCAGGATGGTTTGGCCTTGCCCTGCTGGATGAGGTTGCACAGTTCCCGGTTGTACGCCTTGACGTTGGCCTGCCCGTTGCCGACCGACTGGCCCTTGAGCCAGAACAGCCCGTAATCGAAGGCGATTTCGCCGTCTTCCCTGTACAGCGGGTCGGGACTGCCCGGGTCCTTGGGGATAAAGACGCCGACCACGCCAATGGAACCCGTGAACTTCACCGATTCCACCAGATTGTTCAACGTCAGGTTCGGATGCTCATGGCCCTGCGGGTCGTGCGCCTGGTAGCCGACGCACTCACAGCCGCGGTCCGCACCAAGACCATTGGTCTGCTCGTTGATCTGGTCTACCGGTGAGGCCTTGGAGTCGTCGATGGGAATGGCGCCGATCTCCTCGGCCAGTCGCAGCCGGTCTGGGTGACGGTCGACAACCATCACCTTGGCGGCGCTCTTCAGGGTCGCCGACAATGCGGCCATCAGGCCGACCGGGCCGGCTCCGTAGATGGCGACAGTCTCGCCGGGCTGCACGCCCGCAAGTTCGGTGCAGTGCCAGCCGGTTGGGAAGATGTCGGACAGCATCACGTAGTCGGTCTGCTTCTCCCAGGCCTCCTCCGGAAGCACCAGGCAGTTGGAGTCACCGTACGGAACACGCAGGAACTCCGCCTGACCGCCGCTGTAGGGGCCCATCCCCGCGAAGCCGTACGCGGCGCCGGCCATTTTGGGATCAACCGGGGTGGTCAGACAGAACGCCGTCAGGCCCTTGTCGCAGTTGCGGCAAAACCCGCAACTGATGTTGAACGGCAAGCAGACCAGGTCCCCCACCCGCACTCGGTCCACGCCGTCCCCGACCGCGACGACTTCACCCATGTTCTCGTGCCCCAGGACACGCCCCGTCTCCATGTCGGTGCGGCCCTCATACATATGCAGGTCCGAACCGCAGATGTTCGTCGAGGTGATCTTCACCAGCACGTCGGTCGGCCGCTCGATCCTCGCGTCCGGGACATCCTGGACGGTCACCGTGCGCGGGCCCTCATATACCAGAGCCTTCATGGAATTCCCGCCACCTTCCTGATGCGCAACTCATGTAACGCGCATTGAGACATTCTTGGTTACCTGTCTCTGGCGCAGAGAGCGCATTACCAATACATGGATGGGTGCACGCTGAGGCGTTGCGGACTGACGCAGAGTACGGACTCAACCAGAGGTGAACAGGGCGCACGCTCAGCATTACAGACCCATACGGCCGAGCAGCTGCTTCCGAGGGCCACGCCCGCGGCGAGAGACATACGTCTCACAGGCTTTTACTACCTCCACCCTCCCACCGGTGAACCGCATGTCAACCGGAAACCGGGGAGAGTCTCGGCGACGGGTGAAATGAAATCTGACCGCTGATGGGCGGATGAACGGTGACCCGCTTCGCGATCTTGTGATCATCCTGATCTTCATCGAGGTGGCGTGACACATCCCAAGAAGACGCCCCGCGCCCCATCTCCCCACTTGACCAGCGGCAACGGGGTGCCATCCTGACATCAACGCCCGACATCAACAGCCACGCACAACGGCGCACACTCACGGACCGATCTGGCCGCAACGTGGTGGATTGACAGCACTGAACGGCTGGTGGACGGTTCGAGCGTCCAGGGTCAACGCGCCTACGGATCGGAGGGTTGCATGTTCCGAACCTGCCGAGCGCGTATAGATCGAAGGCCCCGCCGGTTCCCAGCGGGGCCTTTTCGCGTTGGGTCTACGCGCACACGATCACTAGGCGTTCCTCCATGCCTCAAGGAATCGCTCGCGGTCCTCGGCCGTTTCGTGCTTCCGGTGGTCGGCGAGCACGACATGCCAGGCAGTGGTCTCGGCGTCACGCAGCCACAAGTTCCCGAAGTACCTGGCGCTGCCTATGACGTCCAAGGCGCCCCCGATCAGTTCGGCGACGGCATCGCGCTTGCCGTCGTCGAGCTCTGCAAGGAAGCTGAGCACCCGACGGGCAATGCCCGACTCGTTCCCCCCGACCAGGTAGTCGAAGAAGGGACCGCCGGCATTGGCCGGCACGATGTTCATGGCGGCAATGCCTCCCGCCTCCCGCAGCGACGCCCAGAACTCACGCCCCTCGGCCGTGCCTGGCAGCGGGAGCGCGGCGAAGAGGTCGACCAAATGACCGTTGGCCGCTTGGTTGTATGAGACGTCGCAGGCTGCCGCAGCAGCAATCTTCGCGACGTGCTCGGTGTCCAGCTCTGCGTCCATTGGCCAGTCCAGTGGAGTGTTGAGCTGGTGAGTGAGGTGCTGAGCCAGTTCGTCATCTTTGTCTAGGTGACGTCGGACGATCACTACTTCCCCCATTTCAACGCCAAATGGCACACAAGGCGGTTTCCCTCCGCCTGCCAGTCTGCCCGATCAGGCAGTGATCCACTGACGTGCGCGGACAACGTCTGAAAATCGCTAATGCCGTAGATCCAATGCAGGTGGCGGTGTAGCCGGGCGTTGGTGCTTGCCCTGCTCAGTACCTCCTCGCGCCCGAGAGTGAAGCCGCAGCAGTCCTGATGTCGTCGGCTGCGTTGCTGAGAGCTGCTGGCAGGTCTGCCACGCGCATCAAGGCCTGACAACTCGTAATGTGCGTAGGTCTCGGGTTCGAATCCCCAGAGCGGTCCAGTGGAACCCCAGCTCAGACAGTGTCTGAGCTGGGGTTTTTCGATCGATGGGCGCGGCGATGGAGGCGAGCCTGTGGTGCGCGACTATGCCGCAACCGCAGTGCAGAGCAAGATGGCTTCGCCTGGAGGTTCAGCCGGTGAAGGCGGTGGTGCCGTTCGGGACGCCGAGCCCGGACGGGCCGTCGTACCCGGTGGTGCCGGTGCAGAGGTAGGAGCCGCCGCAGCTGCCGTTTGAGCCGCTGGTGACGTCGTACAGCGCCGAGGTGTGCGCGTACGGGAAGGACGCGGGGGAGGAGCCGGAGGACGGAGTGCCGCCCAGCGCGTAGGTCGCCGCGATCAGCGGGGAGGAGGCGCTGGTGCCGCCGAAGACCATCCAGCCGGTGGCCTGCCGGTAGGTGTCGTAGACCGCGACGCCGGTGTTCGGGTCGGCGACCGCTGAGACGTCCGCCACGGTGCGCCTGGCGCAGCCGCTGTCGGTCTGCCAGGTCGGCTTGGCGTCGTAGGCGGAGCAGCCGGAGCCCGCGCCGCTCCACACCGTGTCCGTCCAGCCGCGCGCGTTCGACGCGGTCTTCAGGGACGTACCGCCCACCGCCGTCACGTACTTGGAGGCTGCCGGGTACTCGACGCCGTAGCCGTTGTCACCGGAGGAGACGGTGATGGCGACGCCCGGGTGGTTGAAGTAGGTGGAGTCGTATGTCGTGTCGCTGGAGGATTCGCTGCCGCCGTAGCTGTTGGAGACGAACTTGGCGCCCAGCCTGACCGCCGAATTCACGGCTGTGCCCAGGTTGGTCATGGTCGCCGAACTGGCCTCCACCAGCAGGATCTTGCAGTTCGGGCAGGCTGCGCTGACCATGTCGAGGTCGAGGGATTCCTCCTCCGCCCAGCCGGAGTCGCCGCGCGGGTAGCTGGTGCCGCCGTTCTGGTCGACCTTCTTGAAACAGCCGTTGGCGGTGGTGCAGGCGGACAGGCCGTACTGGGAGCGGTAGACGGCCAGGTCGGACTCGGCGTTGGGGTCGTCGTAGGCGTCGACGATCGCCACCGTCTGGCCCGAACCGCCCGTCGAGGAGGGCAGGTTGTACGCCGCCTGCAGCGAGGCGGGGCCGTAGCCGGAGGGAGCGGCGGCCGCGGTCAGATCGCTCTCGGCGTGTGCCGACTTCGGGGTGCCCGAGGTGACCTGAAGGGCGTTGCAGGCCATCCCGCCCTTCTTCGTCGGGGCGGCGCAGGCGTGGGCGACGGTGACGCCATGGGATGGGGAGGCAGTGGCCTGGGCTGCCTGGCCAACGGGGGCGGCCAGGGCGAGGGCTGCCGTGGCGAGCGTGGCCACGGCGGTGAGGGTAACGGTTCTGCGCAACGTACGTCCTCCACATGGTGGGTGAACCGGGAAGGGCTGTGGGGGGTGCGCGGGTACGACCTCGGCGCGGGATATGCGCCGTGGTCGGGCAGACCGTATGGATGTCGGGGCCACGTCAACAAGATCTATGTTGAAGCGAGAACGTTCCTTTGCCTTTTCTAAGGTGTTCGCGTGTTGTCCTTGGGTGAGTCATGGCCGAAATTCGGCCTGATCATGGCTTGACCGACCCGGGTAACGGTTCGCCCTGGGTTCAGTCGACAGTCCCCGTTCCGAAGCAGGCCAGGATCGAGAGCAGGCAGACATTCCGCCCCCAAGCCATCGGAGCGGCGACTGGGGTCCTCGCCCGCACCTGCGGCCGACCCTGGAGAGCCACGGGTCTCACTTGGGGTCTCAGTAGTCGCTCCGTCCGGCGTCGTCCGATGGCGTCCTATGACGTGTGCGAGACGCCCTGACCTCGCTCTTTTCGGGTGGGTGGACGGTGTCGGATCGCCGTGGACGAAGATCGGACAACTCGTAATGCGTAGGTCTCGGGTTCGAATCCCGAAGGCGGCTCCAGTGAAGCCCAGCTCAGACGGCGTTAGAGCTGGGCTTTTTGCTTGGCGGATGTGGCGCCGCCGTCCGCCGGGCCCGGTCCGGCTGTCGGTCCGGCGGCAGCACGGTGATTAGGTCGGTTGAACGGCGATCAGGCAGGTGTCGTCGTCGGTGTCGGCGATGTCACAGGACAGTAGATGGTCCAGATAGTCCTCGAGGTCGTCCTCCGGGCGGCTGGCGGCGGCGAGGAGCTGTTCGAGGGCTTGCTCCATGCTGCTGTCCCGGCGCTCGATCAGGCCGTCGGTGTACATCAGCAGGATGTCCTGCCGCTGCAGCTCGTGCCGGGTCTCCCCGTACGAGGCGGCGTCGACAGCACCCAGCAGCACGCCGTCCGGCGGCGTGAGCGCTTCGGCCTTCCCGTGGCTGACGAGGACCGGCGGCACGTGTCCTGCATTGGCCCAGCGCAGGGTGCGGGCGGCGGGATCGAACAGGCCGCAGACGACTGTCGCGGTGACCTGCTCGGTGAGGCAACAGGCGACGCTGTTCAGCCAGGAGAGCAGTCGGCCCGGCTCCGCACCGGTGATGGCCAGGCCACGCAGGGCGTTGCGCAGGACGATCATGCCCGTCGCGGCACCGATGCCGTGGCCGGCGATGTCGCCGACCGTGAGCAGCACCCGGCCATCAGGCAGTACGACGGCGTCGTACCAGTCTCCGCCGACCCGCTGGTCCTCCTCCGCCGGGCGGTAGCGCACGGCGACCCGCAGCCCCGCCTTGTACACCGGGTGTGCCGTCGGGGGCATGATCGCCCGCTGCAGCTGCCTGGCCAGGCGGCGACGCTCCGCGGCCTGCTGTTCCGCACCGGCCAGCCGGTCGCGGGTGGCGGCCAGCGCGACCTCGGTCCAGTGGTGCGGGGAGATGTCCTGGTAGGCGCCGCGTACTGCGACCAGGAGTCCGGAGGCGTCGCAGAGGGGTTCGGCGACCACCCGCAGGTGGCGGACCACCCCGTCGGCGCGCCGAAGCCGGAAGGTGATCGCGCTCTCCTCCCGCTGGTGCAGCACGGTGCGCAGGAAGCGCCCCACGGCGCCGGTGTCGTCGGGGTGCGCATGTCCGGAGAGCTGGTGCAGCGGTACCGGGGCCGCGCCCGGTGGCAGCCCGTACAGGGTGAACAGCTGCTCGGTCCAGGTGATCTCACCGGTGGTCAGGCTCTCCTCGAAGGCGCCGATCCGGCAGACCCGCTGGGCGTGCTCCAACAGGTCGGCAAGCCGGGCGTCGCCCTCCGGGAGTCGCCAGCTGAGCAGCACCACATCGCCGAAGCGGGCCAGCCCCACGACAGCGACCACGGCCGGCGGGGCCGGGCTGCCCGGGAACCTGAGTACCGTGCTCTGGCTGCGATACGGGGCCCCGGTGCTGTGCACCCGCTTGATCCGCTCGAACAGCCCGCCCTCCCCGGCGAACAGCGGATACGCCTCCAGCAGCGGCAGTCCGGTCAGCGAGCCACGGGGACGACCGGCCGGGTCGGTGAAGCGCTCATTGGTGTGCTCGATCATGAAGTCGGTGATCCGGCCGTCGCGGTCCCGCACCGGCCGCAGCAGGGCGGCCGAGTCCAGCAGGCCGTCGAGCAGTCCGACGAGCCAGGCGGCAGCCCCGCCGGGCGGGCCGCCCGATTCCATGCCGTGGTCGGAGAGTGACAGGGCGCACAGCTGGGCCAGGGCGTCCAGCTGCCGCTGGAGGGCGAGCGTGGGGTGGGCGCCGGGCCAGTGGACCTCCAGGACGCCCACCCACTGACCGCCGCCTTGAGCAGGCACGATGGCCCGTGTGCCGCTGCTGCCGCCGCCGATGGTGGGCGGCAGCGCCTCGCCGGACTCGGTGATCCACAGCGTTCGGTCCTCGGTGATGGCCTGCTGGGCCGGGGTGCCGAGCCCTGGCGGGACATAGCGCCAGCGGGCGGCCTCGGCGGGGCCGAACCCTGCCTCTCCCGCCAACGTGAGGGAGCCGTCCGGGGCGGCCGACCACACGGCGGCGGCGGTGGCGCCCAACGGCCTCAGGGCCCGGTCGAGGAGGGCGCGGGCGAGCGCTTGGGCGTCGTCACCGGCCAGGATGGCGGCGGCCTCCGCCGTACGCAGCCGCAGGGCGGCCCCGCCGTCCTGCGGGCCCGAGGTTTTTTCCTCTGCCGTCGGGCCGGTGCCGGGCGTGGCCTGCGCTGCACGGGCTTCCGCGACCGCGCGGGCGGTGGCGTCCGGGGCGGCCTGGTTGACGATCTCGGCGGCCAGCTCGGGCAGGGCCATCCGGGCGTCGGAGGCAAGCCTCTGCAGCTGCCGCGCGGCTTCGGCCGGAGAGCAGTTCAGCCGTTCCACCAGGATGCCCTGGGCGAGTTCCACCAGAACCCGGGCCTCGCGGTCCTCCCGCAGGGCGCGGATCTCGGCACTCAGCCGGTCGACCGTGGCCGCCAGCCCGGCCGCTCCGGTCTCACCGTGCCGGGCAGGACCTGCGGCGGGTTCGGAAGTGGGCGGCCGCCGCGTGGGCTCGCGCTGCTGCTCCACCATGGGGTTGCTCCTCGGCCCGGGGATCCGGCGGGCGGCTGCTCGCCCGGTGCCACCCCAAGCACATCACAGGTCGAGGCAGCGGCGCATGCAGTGGACCAGTCGCTGCGCGTCGACGGGCTTGGGCACGTAGTCGTCGGCCCCGGCGGCCAGGCACTTCTCCCGGTCGCCGGACATGGCCTTCGCGGTGACCGCGATGATCGGCACACGGCGACGTCCGGGTATGGCGCGGATCGCCGCGGTGGCGGCGTAGCCGTCCATCTCCGGCATCATCACGTCCATCAGGACCAGATCGATGTCCTCGTCGGCCAGCACCTCCACGCCTTCACGGCCGTTCTCGGCGTGCAGGACGCGCATGCCGTGCAGCTCCAGGATGCCGGTGAGGGCGAAGACGTTCCGGGCATCGTCGTCGATGATCAGTACGGTGCGGTCGGCCAGCGGGTCGGCCTCCTGAGGTGCGGGCTCCGGCCTGGCCTCCGGGGCGTGGACCGGTGGCAGGGCCTCGCCGGGGCGCTCGGCGGTCAGGTGCAGCAGGATGCGTTCACGCACCTCGTCCAGACTGGTGAGCACTTCGAGCGGCTGGGCGCCGGCCCGGGCCCTGAGCCAGTGCTCCTCCTCGGCCGAGGGCGCCGGGTGGCTGCAGTGGACCAGGACGGGGACGTGGCGCAGGGCCGGGTCGGCCTCGAGGAGATGCAGCAGTTCGCCCGCACCCTCGCCGGGCAGGCCGCAGTCCACCACTGCGCAGTGGTGGGCCCGGCCGGCCAGTGCGGCCGCCGCCTCCCCGGGATCGGCGGCGGTGTCCACCCGGACGGGCGAGGAGACCCCGGGCAGATCGGCGACGGCGCTCTCGGTCAGCAGGGACAGCAGCCCTCGCGGCCTGGCCTCGACGACCAGCACGCGGCGTTCTGCGGGTGGCGCGCCGTGAGTGTCCTCGGGGAGGCCGGCTTCGCCGGGGCGTCCCGGACCGCCGGGTGCGGTGCCGCGGTGGACGGGGGGCTCGGCGCCGGGCACTGCCGCCACGGGGGCCCCGGCGGCTGCCGGTAGGCCCGCGGTGTCCTGGACGGCGGGGTGCACGGCCGGCAGGTACAGGGTGAAGCAGCTGCCCTCGCCCTGAGTGCTCTGGGCGTGGATGGAGCCGCCGAGCAGGTAGGCGATCTCACGGCAGATGGACAGGCCCAGGCCGGTTCCTCCGTACCGGCGGCTGGTGGTGCCATCGGCCTGCTGGAAGGCACCGAAGATGTTCTCCAGGTGCTGGTCCGAGATGCCGATGCCGGTGTCGCTGACCCGGAAGGCCAGGGCGGGGCTGCCGCGGCGGATGGGGACGGGCAGGTCGGCGGCGGCCGTGTCGATGGGTTCGATCCGCAGCTCGACATGGCCTGCCTCGGTGAACTTCACCGCGTTGGAGAGCAGGTTGCGGAGCACCTGGCGCAGCCGGGCCTCGTCGGTGACCAGTTCGGACGGGACTCCGGGTGCCGTGACGACCCGGAACTCCAGTCCTTTCTGGGAGGCCAGGGGGCGGAAGGCGGCCTCCAGGTAGTCCAGCAGCTGACGCAGGCGGAACCGCTCGGGGCTGATGTCCATCTTCCCCGCCTCGACCTTGGACAGGTCGAGGACGTCGTTGATCAGCTGGAGCAGGTCGGAGCCGGCGGAGTGGATGACTTCCGCGTACTCCACCTGCTTCGGGGTGAGGTTGCGAGTGGGGTTCTGGGCCAGCAGCTGGGCGAGGATGAGCAGGCTGTTGAGCGGGGTCCGCAGCTCGTGGCTCATGTTGGCCAGGAACTCCGACTTGTACTTGGAAGCACGGGCAAGCTCCCGGGCCCGGGCCTCGAGCTCCTGCCGCGCCTGCTCGATCTCCAGGTTCTTCGTCTCGATGTCGCGTTTCTGGCTGGCCAGCAGCGCGGCCTTCTCCTCCAGCTCGGCGTTGGAGTGCTGCAATTCCTCCTGGCGGGCCTGGAGTTCCTCCGAACGGGCCTGAAGCTCGCCCGCGAGGCGCTGGGACTCGCCCAGGAGCTCGTCGGTGCGGGCGTTGGCGATGATGGCCTTGACGTTGACGCCGATGGCCTCCATCAGCTGGTCCAGGAAGTCCCGGTGCACGGGGGTGAAGCGGCCGGTGGAGGCCAGCTCGATGACGCCGAGCACCTGCTCCTCCGCCATGACGGGCAGCACGACCAGGCTGGCGGGGGCCGCAGCGCCGAGACCGGAGGAGACGGTGACGTAATCGGCCGGTACGTCGTCGACCGCGATGGTGCGGTGGCTGAGGGCGGCCTGACCCACCAGCGACTCGCCGAGCCGGAATCGCGTGGGGCGGCGGGTGCCCTCGGGGCGTCCGTAGGAGTCGATGAGGCACAGCTGCACGCCTTCGTGGGTGTCCTCGCCGAGGAAGAAGGCGCCGTACTGGGCGGAGACCAGCGGCACCAGTTCGTCCATGATCAGCCTGGCGACGTCGGCGAGATCGCGGCGGCCCTGCATCAGGCCGGAGATCCGGGCCAGGTTGGTCTTGAGCCAGTCCTGCTCCTGGTTCGCCCGGATGGTCTGCCGCAGCGACTTCACCATGGCGTTGATGTTGTCCTTGAGCTCGGCGACCTCTCCGGAGGCGTCCACGGTGATGGAGCGGGTCAGGTCGCCCTCGGCCACCGCACTGGTGACCTCGGCGATCGCGCGGACCTGCCGGGTGAGGTTGCCGGCCAGCTCGTTGACGTTCTCGGTGAGCCGCTTCCAGGTGCCCGAGACGCCCTCAACTTCGGCCTGCCCGCCGAGGCGGCCCTCGCTGCCGACCTCGCGGGCCACCCGGGTCACCTCCGCGGCGAAGGAGGACAGCTGGTCGACCATGGTGTTGATGGTGGTCTTGAGTTCCAGGATCTCCCCGCGGGCGTCCACGTCTATCTTGCGGGTGAGGTCACCGCCGGCGACGGCGGTGGTGACCTGGGCGATGTTGCGGACCTGGCCGGTCAGGTTGTTCGCCATGGAGTTGACGCTGTCCGTGAGGTCCTTCCAGGTACCTGCCACATGCGGCACCCGGGCCTGCCCGCCGAGGATGCCTTCGGTGCCCACCTCGGAGGCCACCCTGGTCACCTCGTCGGCGAACGCGGACAAGGTGTCGACCATGGTGTTGATGACCCCGGCGAGGGCGCCGACCTCCCCCTTGGCCTCGACGACGATCCGCTGGGAGAGGTCGCCCCGGGCAACGGCGGTGGCCACCTGCGCGATGCTGCGCACCTGGCCGGTGAGATTGGACGCCATGACATTGACGTTGTCGGTGAGGCCCTTCCAGGTGCCGGAGACCCCGCGGACGGTGGCCTGGCCGCCGAGGTTGCCCTCGGTGCCCACCTCGCGGGCCACCCGGGTCACCTCGTCGGCAAACGCCGAAAGCTGGTCGACCATCGTGTTGATGGTCTCCTTGAGCTCCAGGATCTCCCCGCGAGCGTCCACGGTGATCTTCTGGGAGAGGTCGCCGCGGGCCACGGCGGTGGCCACCTGCGAGATGTTCCGCACCTGAGTGGTGAGGTTCCCCGCCATGGCGTTCACCGACTCGGTGAGGTCCTTCCACGACCCCGACACGTCCGGCACCCGGGCCTGTCCGCCGAGGCGGCCCTCGCTGCCGACCTCGCGGGCCACCCGGGTCACCTCGGAGGTGAACCGTGACAGCTGGTCCAGCATGCCGTTGAAGACAGTGGCGATCTCGCCGAGCAGCCCGTCGCCGTCCTCGGGGATCCGGGTGCGGAAATCGCCGTCCCGGACCGCGGTGAGACCGGCGAGCAGGCGGCGCAACCCGGTCTCGTCCATCTGGGAGGCCACGCTCGCAGGTCCGTCCCGCGTGGCCGCCCCGGAAGCCTCAGCCATCTCCGCTCCCGCCGTACTGATCCGCCACCGGCCGGCCGGCCGGAAGGCTGCCTGGAGGGTCGGGCCCTCGGCCCGACCCGGAGGCTGCCTGGCGGTCTCCCCGTCGTCTCCAGTGTGCCGCCGACGAGGCACGGCGGACAGCGCAGGCCCGAGGTGCCACGGTGGCCCCATGGGCCGCCGCCCGGCGCCTCGCGGCAAGGCCCCGGGCCCGCGCCTCACGGATTGGACCGGTCGACAAGGTGCACATCGCTGACCAGTCAAAACCGGACGCTCGAGCCCCGCCCAGAACCACCCGGCGCGATCGCGCAATCCGTCGTAAATGCGCTTGTCCGCCATTTCGGCACCGCACTACGTTGCCGATGTGGATCTCTTCTTACGCTCATGGACAGCGTTGCGCACGGCGGTTGCCGAGCTCCCGGGCGAGGACTTCGCACAACCGTCCGGCTGTACCGGCTGGCTCGTACGGGACCTGGTGTGCCACCTGATCATCGACGCACAGGACGTCCTGATCACTCTCGTGACCCCCGCCGAAACGGAACCGACCCGCGACGCGGTGACCTACTGGGATGTCGCCGAAACGCCGCCGACCGGTGACGACCCGCTCGACGCGCTGATCGTCCGGCTGGCCGCCGCTTACGAGGAGCCGCGGCTGCTCAAGTTCCACCTCGACGACGTCGGCTCCGCCGCCGGTCGCGCCGCCCGACTTGCCGACCCGGGCCTCCGGGTCCGCACCCGTGACCAGGTCCTCACCGCGGGCGACTACCTCTCCGCGTACGTCCTGGAGTGGACGCTGCACCACCTCGACCTGGTCGCGCATCTGCCGGACGTGGCGGGACCGTCCGCGGAGGGGCTTGCCCGGTCACGCGAGATGCTGGAGAAGATCGCCCGGGCCGTGTTCCCCGCGTCGTTCTCCGACAAGGACGCGTTGCTGGTCGGCACCGGGCGGCGTGCCCCGACCGACGTGGAGAAGGCCGAACTGGGCGAGATGGCCGCGAGACTCCCGCTCTTCCTCGAATGATCGTCTGGCTGAACGGGGACCTTCTGATCGTCTGGCTGAACGGGACCTTCGGCCGGACCTTTGTGCAGGTGCTTCTCAGCGCTGTTGCGACGCCATCCGCTGCCGTACGGCCTCATAGGTGAACAGGGCCGCCGACACCGCCACGTTGAGTGAGTCCACCTGGCCGAACATCGGGATCTTCGCCTTGGTGTGGCTGCCGGCGAGCCACTGGTCCGACAGGCCGTACTTCTCGCTGCCGACCAGGATCGCCGTGGGCCCGGTCATGTCGACGTCCGCCATCAGGACGTCCGTGTCGGGGGTCGTGGCGACGACGTTCACCGAGTGCTCGGCCAGCCAGTTCATGACCTCTTTGGAGTCGGCCGAGGCGATCGGTACGGCGAACACCGTGCCCTTGCTGGCCCGGATCACATTGGGATTGCCCCAGTCGGTCACCGGGTTGGCCGAGATGACGGCGGTCACGCCGGCCGCGTCCGCGGTGCGGAGCATGGAGCCCAGGTTGCCGGGCTTCTCGACGCTCTCGCAGATGAGGAACAGGGCCCGGTCGTCGATCGCGATGCGGGAGAGATCCGTCTCGATGTCCGGCACGACGGCGAGCCAGCCGTCCGGGCCCTCGCGGTACGCGGCCTTGTCGAAGGCCTGGCGGCTGAGGCTGAACAGGGCGGCTCCGCGCTCCGCGGCCCGGGCCACGACGTTCCTCGGGTCCGATCCACCGGTCAGTGCGGGGCAGAAGTACAGCTCGCGGGGACGAACGCCGGCCCGTAGGGCGAGGTCCAGTTCCTCGTACCCCTCCACGAGCGTCACTCCGGCACTCTGCCTGTTGCGACGGCGGCGGAGAGCGGCGAGTTCCTTCACATGGGGGTTGCTCGGGCTGGAGATTTCCTTGGGTGAACCAACCCGCGGGATGGACGACATCGGCGGTGGGAATCACGGCGCCCTTCGGGCCCCGATCCTCCGCCCCCTTTCTCTTGTGCACTGCGCGCGGTCGTGGGCCAGCGTACATGCGGGTCTCAAGGGGAGGGCGCCCGCGCGCGACGCCCACGACGCCCCGTGTCCGCCCGTACCCGTACCGTCCGAAAGGCCTCAGTAGCGCCGCAGTAGTAAGGAGGTAAATCTTCCGGCACGAGGAGAACCGAAGGACACCAGGCGTCCTCATAGTGAACGGTTAGCATCGCGGACATTGTCGTCGGCCGGAATGGGGTGAGTGTCGTGTCGCAGACGCAGCAGGAGCCGGGGCCCCGTATCGCCGTCGCCGTCGTCACCATGGGCAACCGGCCCGCCGAGGTCGACGCGCTCCTCACGTCCGTGGCCAAGCAGGATCTCGCCCCGACCCGCATCGTCATCGTCGGCAACGGCTGCCCGCTGCCCGACTTCGCCGAGCGCCTCGGCCTTCCCGGTGAGGTCACCTGTGTCGAGACCGACGAGAACCTCGGCTGCCCCGGCGGCCGCAACGTGGCCCTCGCCAGGCTGCGGGAGTTCGGGGACGTCGACGTCGTGGTCGAACTCGACGACGACGGGCTGCTCGTCGACCCCGATGTGCTCCGGCGCGTACGGGACCTGTACGCCGCCGACCCCAGGCTCGGCATCGTCGGGTTCCGCATCGCCGACGAGTACGGCGAGACCCAGCGGCGGCACGTCCCGCGGGCCGGTGCCGCCGACCCGATGCGCGGCGGACCGGTGACCGGATTCCTGGGCGGCGGGCACGCGCTGTCCATGGCGATGCTCGCGGAGACCGGCGACTGGCCCGCCGAGTTCTTCTTCGCGCACGAGGAGACGGACCTGGCATGGCGGGCCGCCGACGCCGGGTGGACCATCCTGTACGCGCCCGAACTGCTTCTCCAGCATCCGAAGACCTCGCCCGCCCGGCACGCCATCTACTACCGCGTCACGGCGCGGAACCGCGTGTGGCTGGTGCGGCGGCGGCTGCCCCTTCCGCTCATTCCCGTGCACCTGGGGGTGTGGATCGCCGTCACCCTCCTGCGGACGCGATCGGTCGGCGGGCTGAAAGCCTGGTTCGGCGGGTTCATGGAGGGGCTGCGCACCTCCGGTGGTGAGCGGCGGCCCATGCGCTGGCGCACGGTCTGGCGGCTCACCAGGCTCGGCCGGCCGCCGGTCATCTAGCGCCGGTCATCCGGCCCACCGGTCCATCGGCCGACCGGTCCACCGGCCCACCGCCCCCTCGGCCCACCGGCCCACCGCCCCACCGGTCATCCGGTCCACCGGCCCACCGCCCCCTCGGCCCACCGGTCCGCCGCCCCACCGGTCATCCGGCCCACCGGTCCGCCGGCCCACCGGTCATCCGGTCCACCGGTCCGCCAGCCCACCGGTCATCCGGCCCACCGGTCCGCCGCCCCACCGGTCATCCGGCCCACCGGTCCGCCGCCCCACCGGTCATCCGGCCCACCGGCCCACCGGTCATCCGGTCATTCACCCCTCGAGGACCGGGCAATGACGAAGGACCCGGTCGTTCACCTCCGCCGACCGGGCCCTTGCGCTACCCCGGATCCGGCCACGGCGGCGACACTCCCCCGAGCTACGCGTGAACGCGCGCGCCGTCGGGCCAGATCCGATGAAGGGATCACATCAGGCCACGCCAACAGATCGCTAACATGTGGCCAACGGTTCTAGAAGGAATCGCGGGACGGTCGGCGGGAAGTCGCCGGAAGCAGGCGCGTAGTCGTCGTCGCGGGGGTGAAGTCGTTGTCGCGGGGCGGCAGTACGCGCTACGCGCTCCGGTTCGGACTGCTCGGTTCGCCCGTCGTGTACGACGCCGACGGCGAGATCCGGCCCATCGGCAGTGGCAAGATGCGCGCCCTGCTGACCGCACTGTTGCTGGAGCCGGGCCGGGTCGTTTCGGTCGATGCGCTCAAGGACGCGCTGTGGGGCGGGGCGCCGCCGGCCTCGGCGCAAGCCTCCCTGCAGAACCACGTCACCCGGCTGCGCCGGCTCCTCGGCGACGACGGCCCCGAGCGGCTGCGCGCCGTACCGCCCGGCTACCTCCTGCGTGTCGGCGAGGGCGAGCTGGACGTTCGCGTCTTCGAGGACCATGTCGTCGCGGCCCGCGCCGGGCATGCCGCCCACGACTGGGAGCGCACCGTCCGCGAGGCGTCCGCCGCGCTCGGGTTGTGGCGCGGCACCCCGCTCAGCGGCCTGCCGCCGGAGACCGGCGGGCGCGCGCTGGTGCAGCGGCTGGAGGAGGCGCGGCTGCTCGTCCTGGAGTGGCGGTACGACGCCGAACTGCACCTCGGCGGCGCCCGACTCGGCGGTCTTGCGCCGGAGTTGGCCGCGCTGGTCGCCGAGCACCCGCTTCGGGAGGGGTTCCACCGGCTGCTCATGCTCGTCCTGCACCGTACCGGCCGCCCGGCAGAGGCCCTGGCCGTCCATCGCGACCTGCGCGTACGCCTCGTCGAGGAACTCGGAGTCGAGCCCGGCGCCGGGGTGCGCGGGGCCCATCTCGAAATCCTCCGGGACGACCGGTCCGGGCCGGGAGGCGCCGGCAGCGCGCGTGCCGACCGGACCCAGGCCGGCAGCGCGCGTGGCGACCGAACCCAGGCCGACGGCACGCAGCCCGACCTCACGAACGCCGACGACACGGCTGTGGACGGTGCGGTCGCCGACGACACGCGCGCGGGCAGTGCGGTCACAGACCGTACGGTCGCCAACGCCGCTGTTGCCAACTCCGCGGTCCCCAACGCCTCCGTCGCCGACGGCACGGTCACCCATGGCGCGATCATGGACGGCGTCCCGCGCCCCGCCCAGCTTCCGCCCCCGCCCGCGCACTTCACCGGCCGTGGCGCCGTGCACGAGGAGCTCCTGGGCTTCCTCGGCGCCGAACGCTCCGCGCCTCGCGTCGCCGTGCTCAGTGGCATGGCGGGCGTGGGCAAGAGCGCGCTCGCCCTGCACGTCGCGCATGCACTGCGGGAACGTTTCACCGATGGTCAGCTCTACGTCAATCTGCACGGCGCCACGCCCGGCATGACCCCGCTCACCCCCGAGCAGGCCCTCACCTCGCTGCTGCGCGATCTGGGCGCCGAACCGCGCCGCATCCCCGAACGCCCGGACGCTGCCGCCGCGTTGCTGCGCTCGCTCCTCGCCCCCACCCGCACCCTGATGGTGCTGGACGACGCCGCGAGCGCCGCCCAGGTGCGCCCGCTGCTGCCCGGTGGCCCCGGCTGCGCGGTGATCGTGACCAGCCGCTCCCCGCTCGCCGCGCTCGACGGCGCACACCGGGTCCCGCTCGCGCCCCTGTCGGCCGAGGACAGCGCGGCCCTGCTCCGCGCGGTCTCGGGCCGGGACGGGCTCGACGCGGGACATCCGCTCGTCGAACTCGCCGGGCGGCTGCCGCTCGCCCTCCGCGTCGTCGCCGCACGGCTCGCCGCCCGCCAGGCGCTCAACCCCGACGTCCTGGCCGGTCAGCTGACGGCCACCGAAGGGCGGTTGCACCAGCTGGAGTACGACGACCTGAGCGTCCGCAGATCGCTCGCCGTCGCGCACGACGCGCTGCGCGCCTCCGACCGCGAGGCCGACCGGGACGCGGCACGCGCCCTGTGCCGCATCGGGTCGCTGGACCTCCCCGGCTACGGGGCGCCCCTCCTCGCCCACCTGCTCGACGCGGACGAACGCCGTGCCGAGGCCGCCCTCGACCGGCTCGTCGACGTCGCGCTCCTGGAGGAGACGGCGTATGGGCGATACGCGCCGCACGACCTCGTCCGGGACTTCGCCCGCGAGACCGCGGCGGCCGAAGAAGGCGCAGTGGGCGCAGTGGGCGCAGTGGGTGCAGAGGGCGGGGCGACGGATCATGTCGTCGCCGACCTCGCCCTGCGCTGGTACACCGCCGTGGCCGTGCGCGCGTACGAGGCCCTCGTAGGCCCGGGTGCCGAGCGCGAGGACCGGCTCCGGGCGACCCCGTCACAGCCTCGTACGCACCGCGCGGACGTTGCGGCCGCGCCCGCCTTCGGCTCGGCGCGGGCCGCCGCCGAATGGATCGTGCTCGAACTTGAGAACATGCTGGCGCTCGTGGAGCGCCACGCGGAGTCCTCCGCCCAGGTGCCCCTGCTCGTCCGCATGATCGCCACGCCTCTCCAACACCGTGGCCGTGTCGCCGAGCTGGAAGTGCTGGTCCGCGCCTCCCTGCGCGGGGCGCGCCGGCTGGCGGACGCGCCCGCGGAGGCGTACGCGCTGCTGGATCTGGCCGGGCTGCACTTCATGAAGGGCCGCGGGAACAACGCGCTCGCCCTGCTGGACGAGGCCCTGGAGATCTGGCGGCGGCTCGAGTACGTCTCCTGTCTGTGCCGTTCCCTCAACAACCGCGGACTGCTCCTGGAAGTGCTCGGCCGGCACGAGGAGTCCGGTGAGGCGCTGCGGCAGTGCCTGGAGTACCTGCGCGTACTGAAAGACCCGATGCAGGAGGCCATCACCTACAGCAACCTCGGCAACCTGTACGAGCACACGGATCCGCGGGCCGCGATCGACCACCACCGCCGGAGCCTGGAGATCGGCGAGCGGATCGGCCATGTCATCGTCCGTCACTCCGCGCACTGCAACATCGGGTTCGCCCATCTCACGCTCGGCGAACCCGACGCCGCCGTACCGCACTTCGAGGAGAGCCTGCGCATCCTCGGCGGTCATGGCCACTGGCAGGGCGAGTCGCAGACCCGGCTCGGTCTGGTGCGGGCGCTGCGGGGGCGGGGGGACGCCGGGCGGGCCGCGCGGGAGTGCGATGTGCTGCTGGCCCACGCCACCCGCCGCGGCGACCGGTACGCCGAGGGGCTCGCCCGTCACCAGCGGGGACTGCTCTACCAGGCCGAGGGTGACGCCCAGGAGGCCCGTCGGCAGTGGGCGTCCGCGCTCGCCGCGCTGGACGGGACGGACAGCCCGGTGCCCGAAGAGCTGAGGGAACTGCTCGCGGAGGGGCAGGCCGGTCGCCCAGGTCGTCCCCAGGGCGATCCGTCCGGCCGCGTACGCGCCCTCACTTCGCGTCCGCGTAGCACTCCACCACGGCCGTAGTGAACGGAATCCGCACCGGCGTCTCGCCGAACGTCAGCCGCATCGCCAGCTCCGAAGCCTCCCGGATCGCGGTGACCACCGTGTCCGCCTCCTCGGCCGGGCAGTGCACGATCACCTCGTCGTGCTGGAAGAAGACCAGCTCGGCAGCGAGGTCCGCACAGGCGCGGCGCAGGGCGGCGAGCAGCAGCAGGGCCCAGTCGGCGGCGCTGCCCTGCACGACGAAGTTGCGTGCGAAGCGGCCGCGGGCGCGGGAGTTGGTGGAGGCGTACCCCGGCAGCCACTGCTGTGGTTCCTCGGACGCGCCCGCTGGACCGTCCTCCGGGGCTTCCTGCGGAATGCCCGCTTCCTCGGCCGCGTCCTCCGACGCCCCGGCCGCCGGCGGGGACGTACGCCCGAGCCAGGTTCTGACGAGCCGGCCCTCCTCGCCCGCGCGGGCCGCGTCGTCGACGTACGCGACCGCCCGGGGGAAGCGGCGGCGCAGTGCGGCGAGGTTCTTCAGGCCGTCGCCGGACGTCTGGCCGTAGATCGCGCCGAGCACGGCGAGCTTGGCCTGGGCTCGGTCGCCGGAGAACGCCCGGTCCGACACCGACTGGTAGAGGTCGGCCTCGCGTCCGGCGACCTCCATGAACGCGGGGTCGCGCGAGATCGCGGCCAGGACGCGCGGCTCCATCTGGGCGGCGTCGGCCACGACCAGCCGCCAGCCGGGGTCGGCGACGACGGCGCGCCGGATGACCTTGGGGATCTGCAGCGCGCCGCCGCCGTTGGTGACCCAGCGGCCGGTGACCGTGCCGCCCGGCAGGTACTCGGGCCGGAAGCGGCCGTCGCGCACCCAGTCCTGCAGCCAGGACCAGCCGTGGGCGACCCAGATGCGGTACAGCTTCTTGTACTCCAGCAGGGGCTTCACGGCGGGGTGGTCGATGGAGGCGATCTCCCAGCGGCGGGTGGAGCGCACCTTGATCCCGGCCTGCGCGAAGGCCTTGACGACGTCGGCGGGCAGATCGGGCCGGACGCGGCGGCCGAAGGCGGCGGAGACCTCGTCGGCCAGCTCGGCCAGCCGCCGGGGCTCGCCGCCGCCCGCGTAACGCTCGCCGAGCAGTTCGTGGAGCACCTCGCGGTGGACGTCCGCGCTCCATGGCAGCCCGGAGCGGTTCATCTCGGAGGCCACCAGCATTCCGGCCGACTCGGCGGCCGTCAGCAGCCGCATGCGGTCCGGGTGTGCGGTGGCGTCGTGCCGGCGCTGCTGGTCCGCGTACACCTCGACGAGGTCCTTGAGGGGGACGCGGACGGGGTTCGGTTCGAAGAGGGAGGACTGCGAGCCCGGCTCGGCGGAGCGCAGCGGGGGATCCGGGGGCACGGGTCCGCCGCGCAGCCGGGCCAGCGCGGCGGCGGCCGACCGGGGCTCGCCGAGGCGTCCCTCGTGGCCCAGGAGGAGGGTCTCGGCGGCCTCGACGTCGTAGCACCGGTCGACTCGCACCCCCGTGGCGAGCAGACGCGGCTGGACGTCGGCGGTGGACCGCCACACCCACCGGGTGACCTCGGGCCGCGTGCGCACGGCCTCCCCGAGATCCCCCTCCCTGACCACGGGCCCCGCGAGCAGCCCGTCCGGGCCGAGGGCGGCGACTTCCGCGCCACCGTCCTCGGCCGGAGCGAGAGCCCAGCGCCCGGTCATGCTGCGAGTGTCGCAGGGGGGTCTGACAACGGGCCGGGACGTGCTGTCCGGGCCCGCTCAGCCCTCCTCTTCGAAGGTCACACGGATCTTGTCGAGCGCCTTCGTCACCTGCTCCTCGGTCGTCGCCTTGCCGATGCCGAGGCCGCTCAGCAGGCCGTGGCCGTTCTCCAGCTCGAGGAGTGCGAGCAGGATGTGCTCGGTGCCGATGTAGTTGTGGCCCAGGCGAAGAGCTTCGCGGAAGGTGAGTTCGAGGGCCTTCTTCGCGGCGGGGGCGTACGGGATGAGTTCCGGGACCTCTTCCGAGCGCGCCGGGAGTGCTGCGGACGCCGCCTCGCGCACCGCGTCCAGGGGAACGCCCTGCGCGACGATGGCCTTGGCCGCGAGCCCCTCCGGCTCGGCGAGCAGCCCCAGAACGAGGTGCTCGGGGACGGTCTCGGCGTTGCCCGCCGCCTTCGCCTCGTTGTGCGCGGCCATGACCACGTTCCGTGCGCGGGGGGTGTAGCGGCTGAACCCCTGGCTGGGGTCGAGGTCCGTGGACTCCTTGGGGACGAAGCGTTTCTGGGCGGCCTGCCTGGTCACGCCCATGCTCTTGCCGATATCGGTCCAGGACGCGCCCGAACGCCGGGCCTGGTCCACGAAGTGGCCGATCAGATGGTCGGCCACGTCGTCGAGGTGCTCCGCGGCGATCACCGCGTCCTGGAGCTGGGCGAGTGCGTCGGTGTGGACCTTCTTGATGGCTTCGATGAGGTCGTCGAGACGCAGGTTCGCTGTGATGGGCTTCTCCGTCATGTGTCAACCCTAGGTTGACACCTGGGGAGTGTCAACCCGAAGTTGACACTCGGCCTCGCATGTCACGATCGAACGCGTGAGTACGACGACCACCGTGGACCGCGCCTTCGAGGCCGCCCTCTACGACGACACCGACGCGGCCCTCGACACGGGCGCGTCGCTGCTCGCCGCCGACCCCGCGGCCGACGGCGAACTCGCCCGGCGCGGCGAGGAGTTCGTCGCCGCGGCCTGGCGGCGCGGCTGGCAGCCCGCCGATGTCGTACGCATCGTGCGCCGCACGCTGGACGACTCCCATGTACGCCTCGTGTCGGAGCTGATCCGCCGGGAGGCGGGGGAGCGGCCCTCCCCCGGTCCGCGCTGGGCGGCCCAGCTCCAGGACCTCGACGCGGAACCGCCGCACGCCGCCGACCGTTTCACGTACGCCACCGCCGTACTGGAGCTGTACCGCCTGCTTCTCCGCCTCCCCGCCCTCGAAACCCTCGACGCGCCCCGGCAGTCCGCCGCCCCGCAGCAGCCCGAGTCCCGCATGCTCACCCGCATCCGCGCCCTGCTCGCCAAGGCGGAGGCCACCGGCTATCCGGAGGAGGCGGAGGCGCTGAGCGCCAAGGCGCAGGAGCTGATGGCGCGGCACAGTATCGACGAGGCGCTGCTCGCGTCCCGTACGCACGCGGGGGACACGCCCGGCGCCTGCCGCATAGGCGTCGACGCGCCGTACGAGACGGCCAAGGCGGTGCTCCTGGACGCGGTGGCCACCGCGAACCGCTGCCGGGCCGTGTGGCACGAGGCCTTCGGCTTCTCCACGGTCATCGGCTTCGAATCCGACCTGGAGGCCGTCGAACTGCTCTACACCTCGCTGCTCGTACAGGCCACGACCGCGATGACGAAGGCGGAGGCGGCCGAGCGCAAGGGCGGCAGGAAGCGTACGAAAACGTTCCGGCAGTCGTTCCTGGCCGCGTACGCACACCGCATCGGCGACCGGCTCCAGAGCGCCGCCGAGGGGCAGGTGGCGCAGAGCGAGGGGGACCTGCTGCCGGTGCTCGCGGCCCGGGACGTGGCCGTCGCGGACCGCATGGAGCGGATGTTCCCGGAGACGGTCACCACCCGGCTGCGCGGGGTCAGCGACGCGGCCGGGTGGCAACAGGGGGCGGCGGCCGCCGACCGGGCGCAGGTCGCCGGACGGCCACGCCTCCCCTGAAGACGGACGGCCCCGCTCCCCTGAACGCGTGGGTCAGTCGCCTGCGACCTGGAGCGGGGTCACCGAGGCGTCGGGGGCGTCCGGGCTCTTCAGCGCCACATCGCCGTACGACCACGGGTAGCTCTTCGCGTCGCCTGCACCCGGGACGGTGATCTTCAGGCTCCGCACCGGGGCGCTGAGCGAGCCGCCGTTCCCGCGGACGTATGTGATGGTGAAGGTCGCCGTCTCGTCCTTCTGCAGCGTCACCTTCGCCGGCTTGGCGTCCTTCTGGTCCGCGACGCTCCAGTTGGAGTTGCCGCCGGTCAGTTCGATGCCCGGGAATCCCTCGAAAGTGCACTTGCCGGTGTCGTGGTTGGTGATGGTGACCGGGACGTTGCCGGTGTCGCCGGCGGTGGTGGCGGCGTTGCCGGGGCCGACCTTGACGGCGATCTTGCAGGACGCCACCTTGTGGTCGTCGCCCTTGCTGCTGCTGGAGCAGGCGGTCAGGGTGAGGGCCGCGGCGAGGGCGGTGACGGCGAGGGGGACGGAGAGGGTGCGCATGAAGGTCCTCTGGAGTTGTGACGGTCTTCATGGATCATCACGCAGGCGGGCGACCGCATGTTGCGCGCCCCCCGAATGCGGCATGCGCCATCGGCCGTAGGTATCGCGAATCGTCCCGTATGTCTCCCTCACGCCGACGGAATGAGTCGGTGCGGCAGCTTCGGGCCCTCGCGTGATGATGATCGTGGGCGGTCTTTTGCAGGCAGCGCCGGTCGTGCTGTTTCCGGTAGGGCGCTGGGGCGCCCACCGCGACGCGCTCCCGACGCCCTGGCCGCCGGGACCGAGCAGGGCGCCAAGGCCCTGTGCGAGGGCGGCGCGCTGTTGTGGGGCGCCCTGTGCGAGGCGCTTCGGGCGTGGGACGTTGTGGGACACGGAGCAGTCCGCCGCCGGCGGCGTCTCCGGCGCGGTCATCCGCCGGGGCGCGGGCCTGATCCTCGACGCCCAGCAGGAACTCACCGAGGCCCTCGGCACGGCCGTACCGTCCATGGCGGACGAAGGGGCCGTGGGCCCCAGGGGGTCTCACGGCCCGTCGAGCGAGGTCACGAGCCCAGGCTCGCCGTCGGCAGACCGCTCGGCATCTTGCCGCCCTCGGACTTCACATACGTCTCGGTGCCGATGCTGCCGCCCGACCACGTCACCTTCATGCCCTTGGAGTTCACGGAGTCGACCATGCCGGTGCTGCGGTTCTTGCTGCCGTCCGTGCACTTGAGGTGGATCATCTGCATGCCCGCCTCCTCGCCCGCGGTACCGCTGCACACGGTGCCGCCCGTCGTGAAGAGCGCGGCTTCCTTGCCGGTGATCACCAGTGCCACGGCCTTGCCGCTGGTGGTGGCCAGCCAGCTGCCCTCCAGCTTCCCGGGCTTGGCGCTCGGAGAGGCGGAGCCTCCGGTGCCCGCCGTGGACGCGGAGGCGCTCGGCGTCGAGGTGCCGCCGGAGCCGTTGTCTCCCGAGTCGCTGCTGCAGCCCGTCAGCACGAGCGCGGCCGTCAGCCCGGCGGCCGCGAGCGCGATGCGGGCCTGCCGACGCGTGACATGGGTCAGCGAAGTCACTGAAGTCTCCCAAGGTTGCCGATGAGGTCGTGGGGACGGCCGCAGCAAGCTACCAGGAGGACTTTCGGACGCCGGGGAGGTATCCGGCGTGCGCTTGCTCACGCAGCTCACCCGGGACGGGCCGAAGGCCACGAAGTACCGCCGCACCGCGCGACGATCTCTCGCCGCTTCCCGCTCCTCGCGATCTTGCTCTTCTTTGCCATATCGGTACCTCGGCCCTTCAGATCTTCACAGCGCGTGCACGGATCGGGCCACGGCAGCCTCGATGCCGATCGCGTCGGCCGTCCCCAGACAGGTAGGAGATTCCCTACGTTTGACGTGTAGGTAATCTCCTACCTATTGTGCTTCGTATGACCATCACGCACGCTTCCTTCGTCACGCTCCCCGTCACCGACCAGGACCGCGCCCTGCGCTTCTACACGGACGTCCTCGGATTCGTGGTCACCGCCGACCTGGATACTCCGCAGGGGCGGTGGCTCCAGGTGGCGCCCAAGGGCGCACAGACCGTCTTCACGCTCTCCGGCCCCGGAATGGGTGATTTCGAGCCGGGCTCCACCCGGGGGATCATGTTGGTCACGACCGATGTCGACGCCGACTGCGCCCGGCTGGCCGGGGCGGGGGTTTCCGTGCAGGGCCCGGACGACCTCCCCTGGGGCCGCATGGCGTCCTTCCGGGACCCGGACGGCAACGGTCTGATGCTGCTGACGGAGGCTCACGGATAGGAAGACCGGTATGACCACGACCGGGGCCGGGGCGGGCGCCGCCATCGAGGACCGTGTCTTCGCCGCCCTCGCCAACGCCACGCGCCGCGAGGTGCTGCGCCTGCTGCGCGAGGAGGGACCGCAGCCCGTCCAGGCCCTGGCGGACCACTTCGACATGCGTCGCCCGAGCCTCTCGGAGCATCTGAAGGTGCTGCGCGAGGCCGGCCTCGTCTCCGAGCAGCGCTCCGGCCGGCAGCGCATCTACCGTCTGGAGGCGGCGCCGCTCGCCGAGGTGCAGGACTGGCTCCATCCGTACGAGCGGTTCTGGCGGCAGCGGCTGCGCGGGCTCGGCGAGCTGCTCGACCGTATGCCGGACGATGACCGGTCATGAGCACCGCACCCGGCGACGACCTCACCACGGTCCGCGTGGACCAGTTTCTTCCGCATCCTCCGGCCAAGGTCTGGCGGGCCCTCACCGAGCCCGAACTGCTCGCCCAGTGGCAGATGCCCGGCAGCGAGAACTTCCGTCTCGAAGTCGGCCACCGGTACACGATGACGTCGGTCCCGCGCCCCAGCTCCAACTTCTCCGGCACGGTTGACGTGCAGGTTCTTGCGTACGAGCCCGAGCGGATGCTGCGCGTCCGGTGGGCCGACGCCGACCCCGCCAATCCCGCGGACTGGACCATCACATGGACATTGGAACAGGAAGGCCGCGGTACGCGTCTCTTCCTAGTGCATGAAGGGTTCGACCCGGACGACCCGGCACAGATGATGGCGCGGAAGATCATGGACGGGGGCTGGAGGTCGCATGTGTTGCGATCTCTGGGGCAGACGCTTGACCGGCTGTAGCCAGGCGCGCGTCAGGCTGTAGTCAAGGGACTGTAAAAGTTGTAACCGCAGGGACACCCCGCGTGCACGTGCATCTGCCCATGCATCTGCATGTGAACGGAGCTATGATCCGGGGCAGTTGACCGCTGCATCAATGGCCACACCAGCCAATGCACCACCCGGGGAGCGACCTGTGGACCACGACGTGTACGACGTGTACAACGGCATGGCTGCGACAGAGCTGCACGGAGTGGCCTGGCAGAAGAGCCGGCACAGCAACTCGCAGGGGTCATGCGTGGAGTTCGCCCGGCTGCCCGGGGGAGACGTGGCGGTACGGAACTCGCGCTTCCCGGACGGGCCCGCGCTGGTCTACACCCGCGCGGAGATCGAGGCCATGCTGCTGGGCATCAAGGACGGCGAGTTCGACCACCTGATCACGTAACACGTGTAGGTGGATCGGGGGGTGGATCGAGACCCTGTCGGCCTCGGCCTCAATGGGCGGGTGCCACAGGGGTGTTGTGCCCTGCCTGCCCGCAACGGCCCCGGGCCTGCGGTGCACTCACGCGCCGCAGGCTGTAACACGCGTAGATTCGTGGCCTCGCAAAAGGCCGCAGGGCGTCACTTCGCGCATATCGGGGTCGTCGGCAGCAAGAACAGCGCCCAGACCACCTTGCCGCTCAGCGTGCCCGCAAGCGGGTGCCAGCCCCAGCTGTCGGCGAACGAGTCCACCAGGAAAAGGCCGCGGCCCGACTCCGCCGAGAAGTCCTCCGAGTCGCCCGCGACCGGACTGTCGTGACTGGGGTCGCGCACGGCGCACACCAGGCGTGAGGTCCAGCGCATCAGATGCAGCCGCACCGCCGGTTCCTGTTCGCCCATGTGTGCGGCGGGCGCGGGCAGCGCATGCCGCAGCGCGTTGGTCACGAGTTCGGAGACCACGAGGCAGACGTCGTCGAAGCGCTCGCCGACATCCCACTGTCCGAGGGTTCTGCGGGTGAACTGCCGTGCTTCGCGCACCGCTTCGAGGCGGGCGGGCAGGGCGCAGGAGGCGGCGCTGGACACGGCAGCGGGGTCGAGCGGCGGAAGTCCCTGCCGTAAGGGCTCGAGCATGGTCGATCCATTCGTTCCCATGCGAGGCACTCCCGGGTGTTCGCGGTCGTGGCGATGCAGCGGTGGCGCGGGACCATGGTTTCGGATGAGCCAGGCAGATGCAAGGGCAGATGCACGTGCACGCGCCGGAATTGGTCGTTCCCGTACCGCTTTCTGCTTATTTCTTCTGCCACTTTCTTCCCTCTTGCTTGTCCCTTCCTGATGCTTCTCTGTGCCTCAACTTTGGCTCCTTTCCATTTCTGTAACCGCACGAGTACTGCTCGAAGTGGTTTAGTGGCAGACTGCGCGGTCTGAAGGACGTTGGGGAGGCTGACGAACGTGAGCGCTGGGGACTCGAGCGGCTCGGTGGTGCGGCGCATTCTGCTGGGATCCCATCTCAGGCGCCTCCGGGAGGCGCGCGGCATCACCAGAGAGCAGGCCGGCTACTCCATCCGGGCCTCGGAGTCGAAGATCAGCCGCATGGAGTTGGGACGGGTGAGCTTCAAGACGCGCGATGTCGAGGACCTGCTGACGTTGTACGGAATCATGGACGAGGCCGAGCGCACCTCCCTCCTCTCCCTCGCGAAGGAGGCCAACGTCGCGGGGTGGTGGCACAGCTACTCCGACGTCCTGCCGAGCTGGTTCCCGACGTACGTCGGCCTGGAGGGCGCGGCGCATCTGATCCGGTCGTACGAGGTCCAGTTCGTGCACGGCCTGCTGCAGACCGAGGCGTATGCACACGCCGTCGTCTCCCGGGGCATGAAGGGGGCGAGCGCCGCGGACATCGACCGGCGTGTGGCCCTGCGGCTGGAGCGGCAGAAGTACCTCGTCGCGGAGAGCGCCCCGCAGTTCCATGTCGTGCTCGACGAGGCCGCACTGCGCCGCCCCTACGGCGACCGGCAGGTGATGCGCGGCCAACTCCAGCATCTGATCGACATCTCTCAGCGCCCCAACGTACGGCTGCAGGTCATGCCGTTCAGCTTCGGAGGGCACTCCGGTGAGAGCGGTTCCTTCACCATCCTGAGCTTCCCCGAGTCCGACCTGTCCGACGTGGTCTACCTGGAACAGCTCACCAGCGCGCTCTACCTCGACAAACGCGAGGACGTCACCCAGTACGAGACCGCGATGAAGCAGTTGCAGCAGGACAGCCCCGGACCGGACGAGAGCCGCGATCTGCTGCGGGGACTCCTTCAGCTTTCCTGAGAGCCCTCTCGGAGTATTCCGAGGCGCCCACCAACTCCCTTCGGTCACAAGTACGATGACGCGTGATCAGACCGTGATGCGATCGCGGGTACGTGAACGGGTGTCTGCTTCGGCTGCAAGGGATTGAGGGTTCACATGTCGTCCTACTTCACCGATCTGGCTCAGCAGTACATCGGCGGTGAGTGGCGCCCGGGCACAGGATCCTGGGACATCATCGACTTCAACCCGTACGACGGCGAGAAGCTGGCCTCGATCACGATAGCCACGGTCGACGAGATCGACGAGGCCTACAAGGCCGCCGCGGCAGCCCAGAAGGAGTGGGCGGCCACCAACGCGTACGCCCGCCGCGCGGTGTTCGAGAAGGCCCTGAGAATCATCGACGAGCGCGAGGCCGAGATAACCGAGGCGATCATCGCCGAACTCGGCGGCACGCACCTGAAGGCGGGCTTCGAGCTGCACCTCGCCAAGGAGTTCCTGCGGGAGTCGATCCAGCTGGCGCTGCGTCCCGAGGGCAAGATCCTCCCCTCGCCGATCGACGGCAAGGAAAACCGTCTCTACCGTGTGCCCGTGGGCGTCGTCGGTGTGATCAGCCCGTTCAACTTCCCGTTCCTGCTGTCGATCAAGTCCGTCGCCCCGGCGCTCGCGCTCGGCAACGGCGTCGTCCTCAAGCCGCACCAGAACACGCCGATCGTCGGCGGCTCCCTGGTCGCCAAGATCTTTGAGGACGCGGGCCTCCCGGGCGGTCTGCTCAACGTCGTGATCACGGACATCGCCGAGATCGGCGACGCCTTCCTCGAGCACCCGATCCCGAAGGTCATCTCCTTCACCGGCTCCGACAAGGTCGGCCGGCACGTGGCCACCGTCTGCGCCTCGCTCTTCAAGCGCTCCGTCCTGGAACTGGGCGGCAACAGCGCGATCGTCGTCCTGGACGACGCGGACATCGACTACGCCGTCGACGCGGCCGTCTTCAGCCGGTACGTGCACCAGGGTCAGGTCTGCATGGCCGCCAACCGCATCCTGGTGGACCGCTCGCTCCAGGACGAGTTCACCGAGAAGTTCGTGAACAAGGTGAAGTCCCTCAAGGTCGGCGACCCGCGCGACCCGGGGACCGTCATCGGCCCGGTGATCAACTCCTCGCAGGCGGACGCCATTTCGGGCGTCGTCGAGCAGGCCATCGCCGAGGGCGCCACGGCGCTGGTGCACGGCACGACCACCGACAACCTCGTCGAGCCGTCCGTGCTGACCGACGTCCCGGCCGACTCGGCCCTCCTCCAGCAGGAGATCTTCGGCCCGGTCGCCTTCCTCATCCCGTTCGACGGCGAGGAGGAGGCCGTACGCATCGTCAACGACACCCCGTACGGGCTGAGCGGCGCCGTCCACACCGGTGACATCGAGCGCGGCGTGAACTTCGCGAAGCAGATCGACACCGGAATGTTCCACGTGAACGACGGCACCGTCCACGACGAGCCGCTCGTCCCCTTCGGCGGCGAGAAGCACTCGGGCATCGGCCGCCTGAACGGTGAGACGACCATGGAGGCCTTCACCACGCTGAAGTGGATCTCGGTGCAGCACGGCCGGAGCGGCTTCCCGTTCTGATCCTTCGTCTCCCTCGGCTCCCTCGGCTCCCTCGTCTCCCTCGTTCCTGCGGGCCCTTGCGGACAGAAGCTGACCGCAAGGGCCCGTAGCGTCGTCGTTGTCAGACAGAGAACCCACTCGCTGGAACCGACGAAAGGCAGCCGGTCATGGTCACTCACGTGAAGGCCGAGACGCAGGGCGACGAGCGCGGAGCGCTGCTCTCCTTCCTGGAGGAGCAGCGCGGCGGACTTCGCCGGGCCCTGCTCGGGCTGACCGAGGAGCAGGCCGTATCGCGGCCGAGCGTCAGCGAACTGTCCCTCGCCGGGCTGCTCAAGCACGTCGCCGAGGTCGAGCAGAGCTGGGTCGCGCGGGCCAAGGGCGAGCAGCCGGCGGTGAAGCGGGACGAGTCGAACTGGCACGAGTGCTTCCGGCTCATGGGTGACGAGACCGTCGAGTCGCAGCTCGCGTACTGGCAGAAGGTCGCGGACGAGACGGAGGCGTTCATCCGTTCGGTGCCCAGCCTCGACGACACGTTCGCGCTGCCGAACGACCCCTGGTTCCCGCCGGAAGGGCGGGTGTCGATGCGCTGGCTGGCGCTCCACCTGATCCGGGAGACGGCCCGCCACTCGGGGCACGCGGACATCATCAGGGAGTCGCTGGACGGGAAGACGGCCTTCGAGCTGGTGGCCTTGGAGCGAGGCGAGACCTGGGGCTGACCTGGCGGGTCCTGCGCTGGAGCGCATGTCGGCGATCCGTCTCCTCGTGCTGGGCGCCGTCCGCCGGCACGGGCGGGCCCACGGCTACCAGGTGCGAGATCATGACCATGTGGGTCCACGCGGCCGACGGCGAGGCCGCGTGGACCCGCGGGCTGATCGAGCGCATCGGGGACGGCGCCTGCACCTTCGCGGGCGAGGACGAACCCGTTCGTGGGTGTCCTGGCCGAGGGCGAGGAGAACCCGTACGCCACGGGAGAGCGGCTTCCGGAGTATGACCGCTGAAGCGGTGTCAGTGATGGAAGCTCGTCGCCGCCTCCTTGTCGTGGGTCAGCGGGTGCGGTTGCCGCCGCAGTAGCGGGAGCAGGCGGGTCAGATCCTCGATGAACAGATCGGCGAGGTCCGTCGAGAAACCGTTGCGGCACACGACCCGCAGGACGGACAGGTCCTGACGGTTGGCCGGGAAGGTGTACGCGGGTACCAGCCAGCCGAACTCCCTTAGGCGCCGGGACACGTCGAACACGTCGTACGCCGTCACGTCCTGAGCCGTCGTGAACGCGAAGACCGGCAACTCGTCGCCGCGGGTGAGGAGATGGAAGTCACCCAGCGCCTCCACCCGTTCGGCGAGGCCCCGCGCCACGTCCCGCGTCGTCTGCTGGACCGCCCTGAAGCCGTCCCGGCCAAGCCGCAGGAACGTGTAGTACTGCGCGACGACCTGGGCGCCGGGCCGGGAGAAGTTGAGGGCGAAGGTCGGCATCTCGCCGCCCAGGTAGTTGACCCGGAAGACGAGTTCCTCGGGGAGGGCCTCCGTGTCGCGCCACAGTGCCCAGCCGACACCCGGGTACACCAGCCCGTACTTGTGGCCGGAGGTGTTGATCGACGCGACCCGCGGCAGCCGGAAGTCCCACGTCAGGTGCTCGTCGATGAAGGGCGCGATCATGGCACCGGACGCGCCGTCCACGTGTACGGGGATGTCCAGGCCCGTGCGTTCCTGGAGGTCGTCCAGGGCCGCGCACAGCTCGGCGATCGGCTCGTACGACCCGTCGAAGGTGGACCCCAGGATCCCGACGACGCCGATCGTGTTCTCGTCGCACAGTTCGGCGGCGGCCTGTGGGTCCAGGTGGAACCGGTCGCCCTCCATCGGCACCTGGCGCGCCTCGACCTCCCAGAAGTTGCAGAACTTCTCCCAGCAGACCTGCACGTTCACCCCCATGACCAGATTGGGGCGGGCGTCCCCGGACGGGTAGCGGTCCGCGTTGCGCCGGGCCCAGCGCCGCTTCAGCGCCATCCCGGCGAGCATGCAGGCCTCGCTCGAACCGGTCGTCGAACAGCCCACGGCCGCCTGCGGATCCGGTGCGTTCCACAGGTTGGCGAGCATTGCCACACAGCGGCGCTCCAGCTCCGCGGTGCGGGGATACTCGTCCTTGTCGATCATGTTCTTGTCCCGGCACTCGTTCATCAGCGCCGCGACCTGGGGCTCCATCCAGGTGGTGACGAAAGTGGCGAGATTCAGCCGCGAATTGCCGTCCAGCATCAGTTCGTCATGGACCAGTTGGTACGCGGTCGTGGGCAGTATCGGTCCCTCGGGCAGCCGCTGCCTGGGCGGCGCCTCGGTCATCTCGACGACCGGATTCGCCTCCCCGTAGAAGGGGTTCATCGAGCGGGGGTGCTCGTCGGGCTTCCCCGGGCCTGTGTGGAGCGGCATGGTGTCTCGTCTCCCATCGCATCGGCAGCGCGGCCAATGATTCATCGGATCAAGGGGGCCTGCTGGTTCATCGGTTCCCCCGGACTCCGTTCCTCAACGGTTCCTCACCGGGTTCAACGGATCGCGGTTCCGTCCTCCCGGAGCTGCATCTGGGGGCGGCCCGTGACCAGCAGCCAGGCCGGCAGTGACGCGACGCACAGCAGGGCCAGGACCATCGCGGAGGGCGCCAGCAAGGCGGCCGTGAACAGGGCGAGCCAGCCCTGCCGGGTGACCGCGAGGAGCATGCCCAGCACGCCCATGGCGACACCGAGCGCCGGGTGCACGGCGGGGACGAGCGCGTGCGCGCACAGCCCGAACGCCACGCCGATGAACACGGAGGGGAAGATCCGCCCGCCGCGGAACCCGCAGGATGCCGCGACCACCATCGCCGCGAGCTTCACCACCGCCATGGCCGCGAACTGTCCGGCCGACCAGCCCTCCGGATTCCGCGCCAGCTCCGCCATCTCGTTCAGTCCCTTGAAGAGCGTCAGATGCCCGCCGAGGGCTCCGAGCAGCCCCAGGACGAGCCCGCCCACCGGGAGCGCCACCATCGGGTGCCGCAGGCGCCTGAAGGCGCCGTGGGCGTACGGGAAGGCGTACACCGCGGCCATCCCGAGCAGCGCGGCCGCCGAGGCGACCACCAGGGCGGCCGGCAGGTCACGCCAGGCGGGCCGGCCGAGTGCGGGCAGATGCAGGTCGAAGGTCGGATGGGCCACCAGAGTGGTCGTCAGCGCACCCGCGGCGGCCGCGATGAGCGGTCCGAAGACGTTGTCCCACAGCAGGCCCTTGATCGGCTGCCCGGCCAGCGCCTCGGAGAGCACCAGTGCCGCCGCGACGGGCGTCCCGAACAGCGCGCCGATCGTCGCCGTCTCGGCCAGCGCCACCCACACGTCGCCCGGCAGCCCGGGCGCGATCCTGCGGCCCAGCCAGAACGCCAGCGCGATGTTGGACACGATGATCGGGTTCTCCGGGCCCAGGCTCGGACCGCCGGCCAGCATCAGGGCGGCCGCCACCAGCAGGCCGGGGACGACAGCGGGGGAGAGCGGGGTCGTCACGCTCAGCCCGACGGTCGCCGGGTCCGGTCCCGCGTGCCCCGGCGCCTTCCAGACGACCAGCCCGACCAGGACGCCGGTGCCGGTGAGCATGACGAGCATCCAGAGCACGGAGTAGCGGCCGACGCCCAGCGCGTCGGGCAGGTTCTGCCACAGGACGTGCTCGAGACGTTCGGCGAGAGTGCTCACCCCGAGGAAGAGCAGACTGGCCCCGATGCCGACGGCGAGCGCCGGAAGGACCAATGGCAGCAGACCTCGCGCGGGGGTCGCCGGGGTGGCGGCTGACTGCTGCGCGGTGTCCTGGGCCACGGGCTCACCATAAACGGATGAAGCGGGCGAAACCGGTGCAACATCCGAGCGCGGCATCCGGAAGGAAAACCGCAAGGAAAACCGGAAGGAAAACCGGCTTGCACCTCACGTCGCGTGAGGGCTCAGCGTGGAGTGCGTAACGAGAAGGGAGCGGAAGTGAGCTACTCCGTGGGACAGGTTGCCGGTTTCGCCGGGGTGACGGTGCGCACGCTGCACCACTACGACGACATCGGTCTGCTCGTCCCGAGCGAGCGCAGCCGCGCGGGCCACCGGCGCTACAGCGACGCCGACCTCGACCGGCTGCAGCAGATCCTGTTCTACCGGGAGCTCGGCTTCCCGCTCGACGAGGTCGCGGCCCTGCTCGACGACCCGGAGACGGACCCGCGCGCGCATCTGCGCCGCCAGCACGAACTGTTGACCGCCCGGATCGAGAAGCTGCAGAAGATGGCCGTGGCCGTGGAGCACGCCATGGAGGCACGCAAGATGGGCATCAACCTCACGCCCGAGGAGCGCTTCGAGGTCTTCGGGGACAAGGACCCCTTCAACGAGCAGTACGCCGAGGAGGCGGAGCAGCGGTGGGGCGACACCGCCGCATGGGCCGAGTCCCAGCGCCGGGCCGCCCGCTACACCAAGGAGGAATGGAAGCGCATCAAGGCCGAGGTCGACGACTGGAGCGAGCGGTACACCGCCCTGGTGGCCGCCGACGAGCAGCCGTCCGGCGAGGCGGCCATGGACATGGCCGAGGAGCACCGGCTGCACATCAGCAGGTGGTTCTACGAATGCCCGTACGAGATGCACCGCTGCCTCGGTGCGATGTACGTCTCCGACGAGCGCTTCAAGGCGTACTACGACTCCATGGGGCCGGGCCTCGCCGAGCATCTGCGCGACGCGATCACCGCCAACGCCGACAGGCACACCTCCTGACGGGTCCTGGCCCGGGAGGCCTACTCCCGGGCCAGGACCACGGCCGTGCCGTAAGCGCACACCTCCGTGCCCACGTCCGCGGCCTCCGTCACGTCGAACCGGAACGCCAGCACTGCATTGGCGCCACGCGCGCGTGCCTGCTCGACGAGCCGTTCCATGGCCTGGTTGCGGGTCTGCACGAGCGTCTTGGTGAGCCCCCGCAGTTCGCCGCCGATCATCGACTTGAGACCGGCGCCGATCTGGCTGCCCAGGTGGCGCGAGCGCACGGTGAGGCCGAAGACCTCGCCGATGACCTGCTCGACGCGGTAGCCGGGTACGTCGTTCGTCGTCACGACCAGAACGTCCGCCTGGGGACCCTGGCCGCCGCCGTACTCTTCGATGCCCATGGTTCACAGCTTTGCCCCAGTCCGCGCACAGTGCATCCCGCGGACACCTGTGGAACCTGGTGGGGACACCGTGCGTTGATAGCTTTGTCCGGCCATTGCTGCGTGTCGGCCGCCATCAGGACGCCGTACCTTCCCTCACTCTTCAGGAGCCCGGAACCGTGACGACGCTTGCCCTCGGACCGAGCTGGCTGGATCCGAACAACCTGCTGGACACCTTCGGAATCTGGGGCCTGCTCCTCGTTGTCTTCGCAGAGTCGGGCCTGCTCATCGGCTTCTTCCTGCCGGGTGACTCGCTGCTGTTCACATGCGGCCTGCTGATCACGTCCAACCAGCTCAACTTCCCCCTGTGGGGGGCCATCGCGCTGATCTGTCTCGCCGCGGTCCTGGGCGACCAGGTGGGTTATATGTTCGGTAAGAAGGTCGGGCCGTCGCTCTTCAACCGCCCGGACTCCCGCCTCTTCAAGCAGGAGAACGTCACCAAGGCCCACGAGTTCTTCGAGAAGTACGGTCCGAAGTCCCTGGTCCTGGCCCGTTTCGTGCCCGTCGTGCGCACGTTCACGCCGATCGTCGCCGGCGTCAGCGGAATGAAGTACCGCTCGTTCCTGACCTTCAACGTCATCGGCGGCGTCCTGTGGGGCGCGGGCGTCACCCTGCTGGGCTCCTGGCTGGGCAACGTGGCCTTCGTCCACAAGAACATCGAGGCGATCCTGATCCTGATCGTCTTCGTCTCGGTGATACCGATCATCATCGAGTTCCTGCGGGCGCGGTCCAAGGCCAGGAAGAACCCGCAGGAGCCCCCGGCCCAGCAGCAGCCGCCGGTCATGGACGACGCGACGACCCAGCTGCGCCGCGTCGAGCCGGCCTACCAGGACCAGCACCAGAGCCAGCACCAGAACCAGCACCAGAACCAGCAGTACGGCAACCAGGGTTACCCGCAGGCGCAGCAGCCGTACGGCTCGGACCAGGGCGGCTACGACGAGTACTACGGCCGGCCCGAGCAGCCCCACGCCCCGCAGTACCCCCAGGGCTACCCGCAGCAGCCGTACGGCTCGCAGCAGGACTACCAGCAGGGTCAGCAGCACCCCTACAACCAGGGCTACTAGAACCCCCGGGTCCGCTTGGCCGCCCGCCGCCCCGCCGCGGCAGCACCCGGTACGCGGAGGAACAGCCGCGAGATCTCCGACCCCAGGTTCACGCCGATGGCGATGGCCATGGCGAGCGAGGCGGCCTTGGCCAGGGACACCAGTCCCTTGTCGACGTTGTTCTGGGCGATCGACAGCAGCCCGAAGTAGGTCGCCGAGCCGGGCAGCAGCGGCCCGATCGCGGCCGTCGTGTACGGCAGCGCGGACGCGAACCGGTAGCGCGAAAGCAGCTGCCCGAACAGGCCCACCAGACCCGCCGCGACGGCCGTGGAAGCGACCGGTGACAGCCCGCCCGGGTAGTGCATGGCGCCGTACACGCTCCAGGCGACGCCTCCGCTGAGGGTCACCCAGAGCACGGTGGACCGCTCCTGCTGGAGCAGCACCGCGAACGTCAGCGACAGGAGCATCGACGCGATGATCTGCACGACGGGCCGCTCGGCGAGGGTCAGGGCCGCGTCCGGGTTGAGCTGGGCGCCCACCTTCACGCCGAAGTACAGGACCACCAGGACGCCGGTGACGATGCCGACGAAGAAGTACATGACCTCCAGCAGGCGCGCGGACGCGGTGATGTAGAAGCCGGTCAGGCCGTCCTGCACGCCCGCCACCAGCGCCCGTCCGGGCAGCAGCGCGAACAGCCCACCGGTGATCACCGCCGACGCCGCCACGTTCACATGGGCGACCGTGAGCGCGACGCCGATCGCGGCCGGGGGCATCGCGGCCACCAGGAACTGGTAGAACTCCGGCAGCCCGCGCCCGGCGCACAGCCACGCCAGCCGGTCGCCGAGGATCGCGCCCAGCGCGGCCGCGACGAACACGACCAGATCGCCGCCGACGAGCACCGAGGCCGCGCCGGCGAGCAGCCCGCTCGCTCCGGTCAGCACCCACCCGGGGTAGGGGTGCCGGTTGCGGCGGATGACGGCGAGCCTTCGGTAGGCCTCCTCCAGGGAGATCGCCGTCTCCGGGTCGCTGAGGTCGTCCACGAGCCGGAACACGGCCGCCAGGCGCGTGTAGTCGGTGCCGCGGCGGCGTACCGTCCGCGACGCCGTCACCGGGTCGTCCACGAGGGACGGCTGATACGAGATGGACAGCAGTGTGAAGGTGACGGTCGGCTCGCAGCGGTCCAGGCCGTAGGAGCGGCAGACCGCGAACATCGCCGCCTCCACGTCCTCGGCGCCCTCGCCGCCGGCCAGCAGCAGTTCGCCGATGCGCAGGGTCAGGTCGAGCACGCGTGGCACGGCGGGACCCGGCTCGTCGGGCTTCTGCACGGGTTCCAGCGCGGGCCGCTCGGCCACCGGCATGCGCAGCATCGTGCGCATCCGGTCCTGCCAGGGCGCCTCCTTGATCAGCCGGACCGCGGGTATACCGGAGGGCGGGGTGAAGGCGGGCGGGGCCTGTCCGGCGCTGTAGGTGCTCGGCGGGCTGAACGCCGAACCCTCCGGTTCGGTTGCGGGCGGCTGCGGGATCTCCAGCCCCTCCGGGACGGTGAACTCGGACGTCGTCTCGGACTCGGCAGCCGCCGCGGGCACGTCGAGCCCTTCGGGGATCGCGAACTCGGAGGTTGTGGACGAGTCGGTGCCGGCCGGCGGCAGGGCGCCGAGGGCCCCCGGGACGGCGAACTCGACGGTCACGGCGGACTCGCCCCCGTCCCGCCCCGCGAACGCACTCCTCGCCTCGTCCGACCGCGGCTTGCGGTCCTCCGCGTCCGGCTCCGCCACCAGCTCCGCCTTGCCTCTCGTGCGCGTGTGTCGCCTGCGTACCTCCCGTACGCCTCAGTATGCGCACCGTACGCCAACGGGCCGCGTCACCCCCTCGGGGTCACGCGGCCCGTTGTACGACAGCAGGGGTCAGTGACCGCCCTGCTCCTTGAAACGCTTGTACGAACGCTCGATCTCGGCCTCCGCGTCGGTGCGGCCGACCCAGTTGGCACCCTCGACGGACTTGCCGGGCTCCAGGTCCTTGTAGACCTCGAAGAAGTGCTGGATCTCCAGGCGGTCGAACTCCGAGACGTGGTGGATGTCGCGCAGGTGCTCCACGCGCGGGTCCGTCGCCGGCACGCACAGCAGCTTGTCGTCGCCGCCCGCCTCGTCCGTCATACGGAACATGCCGATCGCGCGGCACCGGATGAGGCAGCCCGGGAAGGTCGGCTCGTCCAGGATGACCAGCGCGTCCAGCGGGTCGCCGTCCTCGCCGAGGGTGTTCTCGACGAAGCCGTAGTCGGTCGGGTAGGCGGTCGAGGTGAAGAGACGACGGTCAAGGCGGATACGACCGGTCTCGTGGTCCACCTCGTACTTGTTCCGCGAACCCTTCGGGATCTCGATCGTGACGTCGAACTCCACCGGTGGCTCCTCCATGATCAGCACATAGTTCTGGTGGTTAAGTGTCCCTCACGCAGGTGTGTGATCGCGAAAGGGGCTGGTGGTCGTGCCAGAGCTGAAGCCTTGGCGGGCCGCGAGACCGCATGTGGTGCGGGTCGTACAAACCGTGAAACCGCGCCTCGCGCGCGCGGCCCAGGCCCTGAAACCCCGTGCGGCACGGATCACCGAATCCGTCGGACCACGCCTGGCACGGCTCACCGGGGTGGTGAAACCGCACGTCGCGCGGGTCGCGCACGGCGTGCGCCCGCGCTCCGGGAAGCTCACGACCCCGCAGCTGACGGCTGTCGCCGCCCTTCTGGGCCTGGCTCTCGCGGCCGGGGCCGTGACCGCCGCCGGTCCCTGGGACTCCACGGGTCAGCGTACGGCCGAGCGCGAGCGGGCCGTGGCGTGGGGCCGCGAGGGTGGCGCAGATCACGGACGTCCTTCCGGTAGGACCGATGCGGAGCCCGCGCCCGCGCCGAGCGCCGCGTCCGTGCTGTTCGGCCTCGGCGGCGCCGCGAACAGCACCAAGTCCGCGCCGGCCGGCAAGGCCCTGACCGGCGTGCTCGACCAGCTCCTTAGCGACAACGCCCTCGGCACCCGGCGCACCGCCGCGGTGGTCGACGTCGCCACCGGCAGACGCCTGTACGCCAAGGGCGCGGACGAAGCACTGACCCCCGCCTCCACCACGAAGATCGCCACGGCCGTCGCCGTGCTCTCCGCGGCCGGCGCGGACCACCGCTTCACCACGCGCGCGGTGCTGGAGCCCGGCACCGACAAGGTCGTGCTCGTCGGTGGCGGGGACCCGACCCTGACCGCCCGCACGGAGAAAGCGACCGACGGCTGGGCGAGCCTGCGCACCCTCGCCGACCGGACCGCTGCCGCCCTGAAGAAGCGCAACCTGGCCTCGGTGACCCTGTCGTACGACACATCCTTGTTCACGGGCCCGGCCGTGCACCCCATCGGGGAGAACGACAACCTCGCCCCGGTCACCGCCCTGATGGCCGACGAGGGGCGCACGAACGATTCCACGAGCGGGCCGGCCACGCGCAGCAAGGACCCCGCGGCGGACACCGCCCGCACCTTCGGCGACCTGCTCCAGGACCGCGGCATCAAGACCTCGGCACCAGGCCCCTCGAAGGCCACGGACCGCGCGGACGCTCTGGCCTCGGTCCAGTCGCCGCCCCTGTCCGCCGTGGTCGAGCGGATGCTCACCAACAGCGACAACGACATCGCCGAGGCCCTCGCCCGCCAGACCGCCCTCGCCACCGGCGGGCAGCCGAGCTTCGACGGGGGAGCGGCCGCGATCGCCGGCCGGCTCAAGTCCCTCGGGCTGCCGGTCGGCGGAGCGCAGTTCCACGACGGCAGCGGGCTCAACCGCGACGACAAGCTCTCGGCGGACCTGCTGACGGCCCTGCTGGCCACTGCGGGCTCCCCGTCCCGGCCCGAACTCCGTTCGGTCCTCACGGGCCTGCCGGTGGCCGGTTTCACGGGCACGCTCAGCGACCGCTACGAGGACGCCGCCGAACGCTCGGGCGTCGGCCTCGTACGAGCCAAGACGGGCTCCCTGACCGGCGTCAACACCCTCGCCGGAACGGTGGTCGACTCCGACGGCCGCCTGCTGGCCTTCGCGTTCCTGACCGACGGCTCGATGAACCAGACGGCGGCCAGGGCGGCCCTGGACCGTACGGCGGCGGCACTGGCGAGCTGCGGCTGCCGGTAACGGCCGCACCACCGGCACCAGGGGCCCCGCACCTGGACCCGCCCCGGCGTCGTACCCCTCACCGCACGCGCGCGCGACCACGTACGGTTGACACATGACGAGCATCGGTGGTGCCGAGATGGTCGACTGGAATCTCGCGGTCGCGACCGCGACCCGGCTCGTGCGGCCGGGCCCCGAGGTGAGCCGCGACGAGGCCCGTGCCGTCGTCGCGGAGCTGCGCCGACACGCGAAGGCCTCGGAGGAGCACGTCCGAGGCTTTACTCGTATGGGTGAACAGGGCGTGCACGACACCCCCGTCCTCGTCGTCGACCGCCCAGGCTGGGTGCGGGCGAACGTCGCCGGGTTCCGGGAGCTCCTCAAGCCCCTCCTCGACAAGATGCAGGAGCGGCGCGGGAACACCCCCGGCGGAGCCGTCCTCGGCGCCGTCGGCGGCAAGGTCACCGGCGTGGAACTGGGCATGCTCCTGTCGTTCCTGTCCTCCCGGGTCCTCGGCCAGTACGAGACCTTCGCCCCGGCGACCCGTGAGCTGCCCGCGGGCGAGAACGGCGGCGGCCGCCTCCTGCTGGTCGCGCCGAACATCGTGCACGTGGAGCGCGAACTCGACGTGCGCCCCCACGACTTCCGCCTCTGGGTCTGTCTGCACGAGGAGACGCACCGTACGCAGTTCACTGCGGTGCCCTGGCTGCGTGACCACCTCGAGGGTGAAATCCAGTCTTTCTTGGGGGAGACCGACGTCGACCCCATGACGGTCCTGGAGCGCATCAGGGAAGCCGCCCAGTCGCTCGCCGGCGGCCGCCCGGAGGGAGAAGAGGGCGACGACGGACGCTCCCTCGTGGAACTCGTACAGACGCCCACCCAGCGGGAGATCCTGGGCCGTCTCACCGCGGTGATGTCCCTCCTGGAAGGGCACGCGGACTTCGTGATGGACGGAGTCGGCCCGGACGTCGTCCCCTCCGTCGGCGAAATCCGCGAGAAGTTCCAGCAACGCCGTGCCCGGGGCGCCTCCCGCCTCGACCTCGCCCTGCGCAAACTGCTGGGTCTGGACGCCAAACTCAGGCAGTACCGCGATGGCGAACGGTTCGTGCGATCGGTCGTCGAACAGGTCGGCATGGACGGTTTCAACCGCGTGTGGACCTCCCCGAACACCCTCCCGACCAAGGCGGAGATCGCCAAACCGGCGGACTGGGTCGCACGGGTGCACCGCAAGGCAGAGTCGTGAGCCCCGCGCGAGCGTAGTGAAACGAATCCGGCCGTCGGCAGGTGAACGCCCCGCCAATCACCCGTCCGAGGGACCGTGAGCCATGGGTAGGCGTGCAATGCTCGGGGAACGGCCCGTTTCTGTCACCATCTACATACTCTGAGTGACCGACTTCGGGCTCACCCCCCGAAAACTTCATGAAGGGAACCGGACATGGGTCCCCATCCTGCGGTCGCGGCGATACGCCTGGCGGTTCGCCGCGTCCTCCACGACATCCTCACCGAGCAGACCACCCTCACCGAGCAGACCACACAGACCACCGGCCCCATCCCACACGAGCGCCCGTTCCCGCCGCTCGTGCTCGTGGCGTGCTCCGGTGGCGCCGACTCCATGGCGCTCGCCTCCGCCCTTGCCTTCGAGGCCCCCAAGCTCGGCATCCGGGCCGGAGGCATCACTGTCGACCACGGCCTGCAGCCGGGCTCCGACCTGCGCGCGGAAGAAGTCGTCCTGCGCCTGCGCGAACTCGGGCTGAGCCCGGTCGAATCCGTCGCCGTGAGCGTCGGCCGCGACGGCGGCCCCGAAGCCGCCGCCCGCGACGCGCGCTACGCCGCCCTGGACGCCACCGCCGAACACCACGGCGCCACCGCGATCCTGCTCGGACACACCCGCGACGACCAGGCCGAAACCGTCCTGCTCGGCCTCGCCCGCGGCTCCGGCATCCGCTCCCTGTCCGGAATGGCCGCGGTCTCGGGGGCCGGCGGCCGCTACCGCCGCCCCTTCCTCCAGCTCGACCGGCAGACCGCCCGCAAGGCCTGCATGGCCCAGTCCCTGCCCGTCTGGGACGACCCCCACAACACCGACCCCGCCTACACGCGCTCCCGGCTCCGCCACGAAGGCCTCCCCGCCCTCGAAAAGGCGCTCGGCAGGGGCGTCGTCGAAGCCCTCGCCCGCACGGCGCAGCTCTCCCGTGACGACGCCGATGCCCTCGACGCCTGGGCCAGCCAGGCCGAGGTCTCCGTGCGCGACGCCACGGGCCTCCTGGAGTGCGCCAAGCTCTACGCCCTGCCCCCCGCCGTACGACGCCGAATCCTGCGCCGCGCCGCCATCGAGGCCGGCGCCCCGGCCGGCTCGCTCTTCGCGCGCCACATCGAAGAAGTCGACCGGCTGATCACCGGCTGGCGCGGCCAGGGAGCCATCAATCTCCCGGGCAAAGTCGTCGCCCAGCGACAGGGTGGCAGACTGGTGATTCGGCAAGGCTGAAAACGCCCCCTGCGGGAGGCGCCCGGTCGCCCTTTCGGGGAGGGACCGGTCAGCCCCACGCGAGCGAACCCGAGGGCGCCCCGAGGGCGAGCGAGCAACCAAAGCGGCGGGACGACCGAAAGTGATGCGGGTGGACGGGAAAGACATGGGTGCCGACCTCAAGCAGGTGCTCATCACCAAGGAAGAGATCGACGCGAAGCTGGCCGAGCTGGCCGCGAAGATCGACGCGGAGTACGCGGGCAAGGACCTGCTGATCGTCGGAGTTCTCAAGGGCGCGGTGATGGTCATGGCCGACCTCGCCCGGGCGCTGTCCACCCCCCTCACCATGGACTGGATGGCCGTGTCCTCTTACGGCGCGGGCACCCAGTCCTCCGGCGTCGTACGGATCCTCAAGGACCTCGACACCGACATCAAGGGCAAGCACGTCCTGATCGTCGAGGACATCATCGACTCCGGTCTGACGCTGTCCTGGCTGATCTCCAACCTCGGCTCCCGCGAGCCCGCCTCCCTCAAGGTGTGCACGCTGCTGCGCAAGCCCGAGGCCGCCAAGGTCGCCATCGACGTCGAGTGGGTCGGCTTCGACATCCCGAATGAATTTGTCGTGGGCTACGGCCTCGACTACGCGGAGAAGTACCGCAATCTCCCGTTCGTCGGTACGCTCGCGCCCCACGTCTACGGCGGCTGAACCTCCCCGGGTCCGGCCGCCGTCCACGGCGGCCGGACCCGGGTTCCGTTCTTTGTTAAGACGTTCGGGAACCCGAGCGGGTTCAGCGCCGTTGGAGCATGCGTGGACGGTATTGCCACCAGTCCCCTGCGGCTGCGGGTGACAATCCTGGGGTACCGTCAGAAGAACTGTTTTTATCAAACTCACTATGGCAGGAGGGACGGGGCGGCACCGCTCCGTATGGATGGACGTGAAGCGATACTTCCGTGGGCCGGTCATGTGGATCGTGCTGGCCGTCCTTGCCGTGGTCGTGTTGATGCAGGTCGTCGGCTCCTCCGGCGGCTACAAAACGGTGGACACCGGCCAGGTCGTCCAGGCGATCAATGACAACAAGGTCGAGCAGGCCAAGCTGACCACCGGCGACGAGCAGATCATCAAGGTCTCGCTCAAGAACGGCGAAAAGGTCGACGGCAGCGACAAGATCCAGGCGAGCTATATCGGCGACCAGGGCGTGACCCTGGCCAACACCCTGCAGGACAAGTACCAGAACAAGCAGATCCCGAAGGGCTACACGGTCTCGCCGTCCAAGCAGAACCCCTTCGTCGGCATCCTGCTCTCCCTGCTGCCCTTCGTCCTCATCGTGGTCGTCTTCCTGTTCCTGATGAACCAGATGCAGGGCGGCGGCTCCCGGGTCATGAACTTCGGGAAGTCCAAGGCGAAGCTCATCACCAAGGACACCCCGAAGACGACGTTCGCGGATGTCGCAGGCGCGGACGAGGCGGTCGAGGAACTCCAGGAGATCAAGGAGTTCCTCCAGGAGCCGGCCAAGTTCCAGGCCGTCGGCGCCAAGATCCCCAAGGGCGTGCTCCTGTACGGGCCTCCCGGTACGGGCAAGACGCTGCTCGCGCGCGCCGTCGCCGGCGAGGCGGGCGTCCCCTTCTACTCGATCTCGGGTTCCGACTTCGTCGAGATGTTCGTCGGTGTCGGTGCCTCCCGAGTCCGTGACCTGTTCGAGCAGGCCAAGGCGAACGCCCCGGCGATCGTCTTCGTCGACGAGATCGACGCGGTCGGCCGCCACCGCGGCGCCGGCCTCGGCGGCGGTCACGACGAGCGCGAGCAGACCCTGAACCAACTGCTCGTCGAGATGGACGGCTTCGACGTCAAGGGCGGCGTGATCCTCATCGCCGCCACGAACCGCCCCGACATCCTCGACCCGGCCCTCCTGCGCCCCGGCCGCTTCGACCGTCAGATCGCGGTCGACCGCCCCGACATGCAGGGCCGTCTGGAGATCCTCAAGGTCCACCAGAAGGGCAAGCCGGTCGCCCCGGACGTCGACCTGTCGGCCGTCGCCCGCCGCACCCCCGGCTTCACCGGCGCGGACCTGTCGAACGTGCTGAACGAGGCGGCGCTGCTCACGGCCCGCAGCGACCGCAAGCTGATCGACAACCAGATGCTGGACGAGGCGATCGACCGCGTGGTCGCGGGCCCGCAGAAGCGGACCCGGATCATGTCGGACAAGGAGAAGAAGATCACCGCGTACCACGAGGGCGGTCACGCCCTGGTCGCGGCGGCCTCGCCCAACTCCGACCCGGTCCACAAGATCACGATCCTGTCCCGCGGCCGCGCCCTCGGCTACACGATGGTGCTCCCGGACGAGGACAAGTACTCCACGACGCGCAACGAGATGCTGGACCAGCTGGCCTACATGCTGGGCGGCCGCGCGGCCGAGGAGCTCGTCTTCCACGACCCGACCACGGGCGCCGCGAACGACATCGAGAAGGCGACCTCGACCGCACGGGCCATGGTCACGCAGTACGGCATGACCGAGCGCCTCGGCGCGATCAAGTTCGGCGGCGACAACACCGAGCCGTTCCTCGGACGTGAGATGGCTCACCAGCGCGACTACTCGGAAGAGGTCGCAGCGCTCGTCGACGAAGAGGTCAAGAAGCTCATCGAGAACGCGCACAACGAAGCCTGGGAGATCCTGGTCGAGAACCGCGACGTCCTCGACAGCCTGGTGCTCGCGCTGCTGGAGAAGGAGACACTGGGCAAGGAGGAGATCGCCGAGATCTTCGCCCCCATCGTCAAGCGCCCGCCGCGGCCCGCCTGGACCGGTTCCTCCCGCCGCACGCCGTCCACCCGCCCGCCGGTGCTCTCCCCGAAGGAGCTCGCACTGACGAACGGAGCCAACGGCGCCACCCCGGCGATCGCCAACGCGACGGAGTCCCTCCCGACCACGGAGACCGCTGCGGAGGACCGCCGCGAGAGCTGAATCACAGCTCTCCCGAGGCCCTCACCAGGCCCGGGATTTCTGCCGCGCCCCCCAGGGTTTTAGCCTGGGGGGCGCGGCATTTCCGTAGGGCCGCTGATGAGACGCGAGATCCGTACGCGTCACAGGCGCAGGAACGAGGCACAGATGACCGACCCGGTGACGCTGGACGGCGAGGGAACGATCGGCGAGTTCGACGAGAAACGAGCCGAGAACGCCGTACGAGAGCTGCTTCTCGCGGTCGGTGAGGACCCGGACCGGGAGGGGCTGCGCGAGACGCCGGGGAGGGTGGCCCGGGCGTACCGCGAGATATTCGCCGGCCTGTGGCAGAAGCCCGCGGACGTCCTGACGACGACGTTCGACCTCGGTCACGACGAGATGGTGCTTGTGAAGGACATCGAGGTGTTCTCAACGTGTGAGCATCATCTGGTCCCGTTCAGGGGTGTGGCGCATGTCGGCTACATCCCGTCCACCAGCGGCAAGATCACGGGTCTGTCCAAACTCGCCCGGCTCGTGGACGTCTTCGCCCGCCGGCCGCAGGTGCAGGAGCGTCTGACGACGCAGATCGCCGACTCGCTGATGGAGATCCTCGAGCCGCGCGGTGTGATCGTCGTGATCGAGTGCGAGCACATGTGCATGTCGATGCGCGGCATCCGCAAGCCCGGCGCGAAGACGCTCACCTCGGCGGTCCGCGGTCAGCTGCGGGACGTGGCCACACGCAACGAGGCGATGAGCCTCATCATGGCGCGCTGAGTCTCGCGCCTTCGCAGCACCGCGCGGCCGTAGCCGTCACGAAACCGGTGCTGTCCCGCCGTCGTGGTCGTCGTCGTCCTCCGGGAGTTTGCAGACCCGTTCCAGGAAGAACGCCGCCGCTATGACCGCGATGCCTGCCAGGACCGAGAAGCCGGCGTAGATGGCCTGGTCGCGGCGGGTGGGGATGTCCAGGGATCCCAGGAGGAAGACGCCCGCGCCGCCGTACATGCCGGCGACCAGCGACGCGACCAGGGCGCTTGCCTGGCCGAAGACGACCGCGCGGGCCGCCATCAGCGGGTCGACTCCCTTGGCCCCGGGGCGGCGCTCCCGCTGGGCCTTGAGGCGGGCGCGGAGGGAGAGGGCCGTGGACAGCAGGACCACGGCGATCAGGGCGAGGACGATGGGCGCGGCCAGGGGGACCCGGGGCAGCGTGCCCACCGCGTTCCACAGGCGGGCGCCCGCCCAGGACAGCACTCCGGCCACCACGAACACCGCTGCCAGCGTCCTGATGCGCAGCTCTTTCACGATGTCCCTTCGTCAGCCCGACGGTCGCCCGTACAAGGTCATGGAGCGGGGAAGATCCCGGCCCGGTAGACCTTAACGACTACTCGGGCAGCCGGAGTTCCAGGTCGGCCCGGGGCGTGACGCCGTTGCGGGTGACGACGGCGAGCAGGTCGGCCACCGGGCCGCGGCCGGGGAGCAGGGCCTGGGGGTCCAGGTCGTACCACGGGGCGAGGACGAAGGCCCGCTCATGGGCGCGCGGGTGGGGGAGGGTCAGGACCGGGTCGTCGGAGACGACCTCCGCGTACGAAACGATGTCCACGTCGAGGGTGCGCGCCCCCCAGCGTTCGTCCCGCACTCGGTGGAAGGCCTCCTCCACGGCGTGTGCCCGCTCGAGGAGCGAGGAGGGGGGCAGGGTGGTCTTCAGGACGACCACCGCGTTGAAGTACGCGGGCTGGCTGCCCGGTTCCACGCCCCACGGCTCCGTCTCGTACACGGGCGAGACCGCCTTGACCCGGACGCCGGGTGTGTCCTCGAGGGCGTCGATCGCGCCCTGGAGGTTCTCCAGGCGGTTGCCCAGGTTCGAGCCGAGGGAGATCACGGCCCGTTTCGGGTTCTGCAGGGTCGTGTCGGCCGCGTCCACCTTCTCGACCACGGACGCGGGCACCGGCTGTACGGTCGGGTCGCTGTGACCCCCGTTGAAGTAGGCGGTCATACTCGGCTCCGGGTGATGGTGACGGTCACGTCGTCGAAGGGAACGGTGATCGGTGCGTCCGGTTTGTGGATGCAGACCTCGACCTCCCGGACGGGGGCGTGCTTGAGGCAGGAGAGGGCGATGCGCTCGGCGAGCGTCTCGATCAGGTCGACGGGCTCTCCTTCGACCAGGGCCACGACCTCCTCCGCCACGACGCCGTAGTGCACGGTCTTCGACAGATCGTCGTCGGCCGCTGCTGGTCGGGTGTCCAGGCCCATGACGAGGTCCACGATGAAGGTCTGGCCTTCCTCGCGCTCCTTGGGGAACACACCGTGGTGCCCGCGGGCCTTCAGGCCGCGAAGCGCGACACGATCCACGCGAATCACTCCTGCAATCGTCGGTAGCGGCGGGTACTCACCGAGTGCGGTCGGCGTACCAGCCTCGAATGAATCTACCTGCGGGCACTGACGGCGTTCGCTCATCGGGGCGCGCGCCCGTGTGACGGCGGGAGGGTTCATCGGGCGTTCTCCCTGGGGAACACGGCGGCTCATCGGCCGGTGAGCCGCCGGCTACTCAGGAGTAGGTGATTCCGACCACTACGAGCCGCCTACCCATTCGCGAGGGGCCGCCACCCACTCATGCCGGGGAGTCCTCGTCCTCTTCGTCATCGTTCTCGGTCAGGACGGGGGAGGCGTGGTGCGACCAGAGTTTCCAGCCCTCGGGGGTGCGACGGAACACGTTCGTGGCAACCACCAGCTGGCCGACGAGCGGACCCAGTTCGTCGCCCTCGTCGGGGGCCGGGCCGCCGCTGAGGATGTTCTCGGTGCAGGTCACCAGGGCGGTGTCGCCGGTCACGGAGACGTGGACGTCGGTGAGGAAGAACTGGATGTAGTCGGTGTTCGCCATGATCAGCGCGTAGGACCTCAGGACCTCGCCGCGGCCGGTCAGTACGGGCCAGCCGGGGTGGACGCAGGAGATCACGCCGGCGTCCGCCGGGTCGTGGTACTCCTCGTCGACGCCCAGGTCGGAGGGCGTCAGCCAGAGCGAGGACAGCGCTTCGAAGTCACCGCGCTCCATCGCCTCGTAGAAGGCCGTGTTCGCCTGTTCGACCTGTTCGACGTCCGTGTGGGCGGTGCTCACCGGGCTCCTTCGATGGCGCGTGCGACGCGTACGGCGTCCGCTGTCGCATGGACCTCGTGCACGCGTACGGCCCATGCGCCGGCCTGGGCCGCGAGCGCGGAGACGGCGGCCGTGGCGGCGTCGCGTTCGCGCGCCGGGGGCGGCGCGCCCTCCGGGCCTGCCAGGACGCGTCCCAGGAACCGCTTGCGGGAGGCGGCGACCAGCAGGGGGTGGCCCAGGGCGTGCAGGCGGTCGAGGTGGGCGAGCAGCGTGAGGTCGTGCTCGGCCTCCTTGGAGAAGCCGAGTCCGGGGTCGACGACGATCCGGTCGGGGGCGATACCGCCCTCCAGAACGGCCTCCACGCGCGCGTGGAGCTCGTCGACGACTTCGGTGACGACGTTCTCGTAGGCACCCCTGACGTTGCCGCCCTCCAGGAAGCCGCGCCAGTGCATGACCACGAAGGGGGCGCCGGCGGCCGCGACGACCGGGATCATCGCGGGGTCGGCGAGGCCGCCGCTGACGTCGTTGACGAGCGCGGCGCCGGCGGCGAGGGCCTTTTCGGCGACGGAGGCGCGCATGGTGTCGACGGAGATCGTGACGCCTTCGGAGGCGAGGCCGCGGACGACGGGGATGACGCGCCTGAGCTCCTCGGACTCGTCGACGCGGGTCGCGCCGGGGCGGGTGGACTCGCCGCCGACGTCGACGAGGTCGGCGCCCTCGGTGACCAGGTCGAGGCCGTGCTTGACGGCGGTGGTGGTGTCGAACCAGCGGCCGCCGTCGGAGAAGGAGTCGGGGGTGACGTTGACCACCCCCATGACAGCGCAGCGGTCCCATGTCGGAAGGCCTGTCACGTGGCCACGCCCGGTCTTCGTGCTCATACGTTCAGCGTAGGCCCCCGGCGGCCCCGTGTTCGGCTCGTGCGCGGCAGTCGGTGTCGCATCCCGAGTGGGGGCCTGTGGGCCGCTGGGGGCGGAGGGACGTGCGGCCTGAGCGGGGACCCCGGGCTGGGCGGGTCGGGCCCTCGCTCAGGCCTGTCCGTGGTGTGACTCTGTTTCGCTCAGGTCCGGCTCATTGTTTTCGGGCCTGGCTCATTGTTTTCGGGCTCGCCCATGGTTGCGGGCCCGGTTCACGCGGCCCGCACCCCGTGTTCCGCCACCGTGTGGGCGCATGGGCGCTGGACGGGGGCCTTGCGGCGGAGGAAGGACGGCAGGGCCAGGTTCACGAAGCCCTCCGCCTGCATGACCGCGAGGCCGATGCGCGGGAGGTCGCGGGAGGAGGCGTACACCATGAAGCGCGGCTCCCAGCGCGGCTGGAACTTCGCGTTGAACTTGTACAGGGACTCGATCTGGAACCAGCGGGAGAGGAAGACCAGCAGGCCCCGCCACGCGCGCAGCACCGGGCCTGCGCCGATCTTCTCGCCGCGCGCGAGCGCCGAGCGGAACATCGCGAAGTTCAGGGAGATGCGTGCGATGCCGAACTTCGGGGCGGCCTGGAGGGCGGCCACGATCAGCAGTTCGTTCATGCCCGGGTCGGCGGAGCGGTCCCGGCGCATCAGGTCGAGGGAGGCCCCGTCCGGGCCCCACGGCACGAAGTGCAGGATTGCCTTCAGGTCGCCGTACGGGCCGGCCTCCTCGTCCGCCTTGTGGGCCGTGGCGATCAGGCAGTCACCGTCGGACGGGTCGCCGACGCGACCGAGCGCCATGGAGAAGCCCCGTTCGGTGTCGGTGCCGCGCCAGTCCTCGGCCGCGCGCCGTATGCGTTCCAGTTCGCCCTCGCCGAGGTCACGGATGCGCCGTACCCGGGTTTCGTAACCCGCGCGCTCGATGCGCTTCACCATCTGGCGCACGTTGCGCATCGCGCGCCCGGTGAGAGAGAAATCCGCGACGTCCACCACCGCCTCGTCACCCAGTTCGAGGGCGTCCAGGCCGGTCTCACGGGTCCACACCTCGCCGCCCGTCTCCGAGCAGCCCACGACCGCGGGGGTCCAGGAGTGGGCCTTCGCCTCGTCCATGAAGCGCTCGATGGCGCCGGGCCAGGCCTCCACGTCGCCGATGGGGTCGCCGCTGGCCAGCATCACGCCCGACACGACGCGGTACGTGACCGCCGCCTTGCCGCTGGGCGAGAAGACGACCGCCTTGTCGTGGCGGAGCGCGAAGTGGCCGAGGGAGTCGCGGGCGCCGTGCTTCTCCAGCAGGGCGCGCAGCTGTGCCTCGTCCTCCTCGGTGAGCCGGGCGGCCGGGTGTTCGGGCCGGAAGGCCAGGTAGATCGTGGTGACGGCGGTCAGCAGGCCGAGCGCGCCGAGCGAGAAGCCCACCGTCCAGGAGGCGTTGCCGGTGTAGTCGACCGGGCCCTCGAAGCCGAAGAGGCCGTACAGGACGTGCTCGATGCGGTCGGACAGGCTCGGGTTGCCGACCATGCGGTGCGGGTGGACGCTGACGATGATCAGACCGAGGCCCAGGGACCCGGCGCCCATGAGGATGAAGTTGGCGAGCGCGCGCCAGCGGCTGCGCGGGTCGGGCAGGGCCTCGAACTCGCTCCGGTGACGCACCAGCGGTACCAGCAGCGCAAGCGAGATGAGAGTGCCGACGATCGAGTGGCGGTAGACGTACTCACCCACGGCACCTGCCGGAAGGAGTGTCACCGCCGCGCGCCACGCGCGTCGTTTGCGCCGCCGCAGTCCGTGCGCGAGGAGCAGCAGGAGGACGCCGGCGCTCAGCGACAGGGCCGCCGCGAACGGACCGAGCGAGCCCGGCAGGACCTCTGCGATGCGGTGCATGCGGCTGTGCCGGAAGCGCGGGAACACGCCCGCGGCAATGTCCAGGACTCCCACGAGCGTGCAGGCCCTGGCGATCAGCGTGGGAACGGCTTCCGGGCGAGGGCCGCGCAGTATGCGCCGCACCACAGACCGCTCCGGAACCTCACCTGACTTTTCCCCATCTATCCTGACAGACATCGCATCCCGTAGTTCTGCGAGAGACCTTGAGTCCGGTGCCGATCAGGGCATCCGGCGACATTGCGCCCTCTAGGACGGTGTCTCGGGGAGAGAGGTTCACTCCCCATCACAAAGCCGGTTCAAAGCCGAAGGAAAGTTCGGGGCAAGCCCTCGCGAAAGTGCGAGGGCTTGCCCCATGGCGGAAAGCGCAGACGGAAGAGAGCCCATGGGTCTCACGAGCAACAAAGTGCTGGTTCTGGCGGTCGTGTTCGCCGTGCTGCTGTTCGCCGGCACGGTGTGGTACTGGCCGAGATTCGCGCGACGCAACTGGCGGGCCGTCAGCGGCCGCGTCGGTCTGATGTTCGCCACCCAGCTGGCGATCTTCGCGTCGGTCGGTCTTGCCGCCAACCAGGCCTTCGGGTTCTACGCCAGTTGGTCCGATCTGTTCGGTCAGGACACTGGACAGGGCGTGGTCGTCGACAACGGTGCCGCGGGAGCGAGCGGCGGCCCTCTCCAGGTGGTCGGCACACAGACGGTGAACGTGTCGGGCGGCGCGCAGCCGCAGATCGGCGGCCAGATTCAGAGAGTCACCATATTCGGGCCGAAGACCCATATCGCCACGCCCGCGTTCGTCTACCTGCCGCCGGAGTACTTCCAGCCGGCGTTCCGCACGCGGTCGTTCCCGGTGGGCGTCGTCCTCACCGGCTATCCGGGTACGGCCGCGGCGCTCATCAAGGGGCTGAAATACCCGCAGACGGCGCACGAGCTGTCCAAGCAGGGCAAGATGCAGCCGATGATCCTGGTGATGCTGCGGCCCACCGTGGTGCCGCCGCGGGACACGGAGTGCGTGGACGTCCCGGGCGGGCCGCAGGTCGAGACGTTCTTCACCAAGGACCTCCCCGACGCGGTCCGGTCCCACTACAAGAGGGTGGGCGCGAGCCCCGTCGGCTGGGGCGTCATCGGCGATTCCACGGGCGGCTACTGCGCGCTGAAGTTCGCGACGCACCACCCGGACGTCTATGCCGCCGCGGCGGGTCTGTCGCCGTACTACAAGGCGCCGATCGACCCGACCACAGGCGACCTCTTCCACAAGAACAAGCAGCTGAAGAACCACGCCGACCTGATGTGGTGCCTCAAGCACATGCCGGCGCCCAACACCTCGCTGCTGGTCACGAGCAGCAAGCACGGCGAGTACCACTACAAGGACACGCTCAAGTTCATCCAGCAGGTGCGGGCCAACAAGCTGACCAGGATCTCGTCGCTCATCCTCGACAGCGGCGGTCACAACTTCAACACGTGGCTGCGGGAGATCCCGGGTGCGCTGCAGTGGATGAGCGGGCGGCTCAGCGACCGCTGAGCGGGCGAATACGCGGCGGCGCCGCGCGGAATTCCGCGCAATCCGAAGGCGGCCGGCTCCATGGTGGAGCCGGGGGGCGCGGGGGGGGGGGCGGGGGGGGGCGGGAATGGGCCGGGGGGGGGGGCACCGGGCCCAGGAGGGGCGGGGGGGGGGGGGGCCGCGGGGCGGGGGTCGCGGGGGGCGCCGGGGCTGTGTGGGGGGGGCCCCCCCCCCCGCGGGGGGGCGGGCCACCCGGGGGGGCCCCCCCCCGTACCCCCCCCCCCCCCGCGGGCGGCCCGCCCCGGGCGGCCCCCCCCCGCCTCGGCGTTGTCGCCGGGCGGGTCCGGAATTCGCCGGGTGGCGCGCCATCGGATCCCTTTCGGCGCGGGTGCGGCGAAGGCCTCGGGCCGAGTTCCCGGTGCCCGACAGAAATGATCTTGCAGGATGTCTGGCGGCTTCCGAAGGCCGCTGCTGAGCCCGGGAAGGGGCTGGCAGGGCGGCTGCCGGCACGCTCGGGCGGCCACGGCGTATCCGCGACCGAAGGGAATGCGCCGGATTTGGGAGGCGCATCTTCCGTTTCCGGTGCTCCCGAGGCCCCTGAAGACTTCGGGGTGGCTGTGTTTTTACCAGCCGGGGCACCATCATTCGCCTACGCGCGGTAAGTTTCTGGCCATGCCACGTGGACGTCACCGCCATTCCCCTCCCTTGCACAGACTGCTGCCCTCTTCGGTGATCGCCGGCGTCTCGGTCGTCTGCGCCGCGGGGCCCTGGCTGTTCGCGGAGCCGCTGGTGCTCCGTGGGCTGGCCGCGGGTGCCGCGGTGACGACGGTCCTTGGTGCGGTCATCATGCGCCGCTGGGACGTGGCCGCGGGCAAACGCGTCGCCGACCTCACGCGCGCGCGAGCGAACGACGAGTGGCGCCACGAGGAGCGGGTCGCCGAACTGGAGACCGACCTCGAGGAGTCGCGCGAGCTGCGCACCAAGCTGGAGCACAAGCTGCGGGCCAAGCGCGCCGAGCTGGCGAAGCTGCGCAACGAACACGCGGCGCTGCTGCGGCGGTACGCCACAGCGGAGACGGAGCGCGCGAGCGCCCTGGAGGGCCGCCGCCTGCTGGAGATAGAGGCGACGGTTCCGGGGCCGCGGGCGCTGCCCGCGGCGGACTCGGACGCGCCCGGTGCGCGGAAGACGGCGGACACTGCCGAGAACGTGGCTGCGGCCGCGGATGTGCGGGACGCCGGGGACGTGGCTCCCTCGGTCACCGCCGGGCGGGAGAAGGACGCCGAGACCGGGGAGTCGACTCCCCGGGTGTTCTCCCCGGAGGGCTCCGCGCTCTTCCTGCGGGCCGACTCGGCGCTGGCGCGGCTCGCCGCGGAGGGTGGCGTCGAGGAGCAGGAGGAGGCGGACCCGGCCGAGGAGACCGAGGCCGAGGCCCAGACCGAGGCCGAGGCCCAGACCGAGGCCGAGGCCCAGACCGAGGCCGAGAACGAGGCCGAGGCCGAGAACGAGGCCGAGGCCGAGAACGAGGCTGCGGAGACGACCGTTTCCGTGGAGGACACCGACGAGGCGCAGCAGAGCACGTCCACGGAGGACGGCGACGGCGACGGCGACGGGCCCGGCACGACCGTGTCCGCGGAGGACGACGACGAGACCGGGGCGACCGCGTCCGCCGAGGAGCACGCAGCCATGGACCCGACGGACACCGCCGCTCATGGCGGACCCGCTCGGGGTGACGCCGGTAAGGCTCCCGGGACCTCCGCGACTGCCGCGCAGACCTTCCCGACGGAGGGCGGCCCCGGCAACGGCGGCGGGAAGCGGAGCCCCGCCGAGCCCGACGCCCCCGAGGCCGGCGCCCCCGAGTCCGACGCCCGGGAGGGCGGTTACGGCGAGGAGGGCGAGGCCGAGGGGAAGCCCGCGGCGGTCGCCGGGCAGGAGCACGCGGCCGCCCCGACCGCACAGCAGTCCCTGCCGGCCGTCACCAAGCCGGCCCATGCCACCGGGCACTTCACCGTGCCGACCGCCGTGGCCGTCGTACCGCCGGCTCCGCGGCGGCGCCCGGCCGTCGAGGGCGGTTTCGACTTCTTCGGCACACAGAAGTCGCAGGAGGCCCTCGAGACCATGCAGAACGAGGACCTCGCGGACGTCGTCGGCCAGGAGGCGCTCGCGGAGCACAAGGCGGAGTCCGAGTCGGGCTCCGGGCCCGCGGACCCGCAGACGCTCCCCGCCGGCGCCGGCCAGGTCATCGACCTGACGGCCCACGACGAGACGGAACAGATCAACATCCAGGGGCTGCGTACCGCGGCGTCCTGAGCCCGGCCGACGCCGGGTCAGCGCCCGGTCGACGTACGCGCAGGGGCGGCGGCACACGACGTGCCGCCGCCCCTCACCGTTCTCCGGCCCCGTCTACGAGGCCATCCACCGCTCCGGCCGGGCGTCCCGCCGGCCCGTGCGCGACCGGTCCGCCTGTGCGTACAGCAGCGCCGCCGCCTCCTCGGCGTCCCGCAGGCGCGCTGTCACCGTCTTGTTCGCGCCGGTGTCCACATGGACGTCGGCGACCCGCCTGAACCGCTCCCACGGCCCCTGCGACAGCCGTACGCTCTGCACTTTCGCATGCGGTACCAGCGACAGGGTGCGGCGCAACAGGCCGTGCCGGGCGGCGAAGACGGTGTCGGTGACGGCCAGTCCGTGGCCGCGCCACCACAGCGGCAGGCACCAGCCCGCGCGGCGTGGCGGCCGGGACAGGGACGCGGGCACGGTCACCCCGGGCAGTACCTGTGCGATCACCGACTCGGCGACCGCGCGCGGGGCGACCGGCATCAGCACCGAGTTGGACGAGCCCGCCACGTCCAGCCGGACGTGCACCCAGCCGAACCGCCGCCACAGCAGCGGCTCCACGATGCGTACGGTCTGCACCCGCCCGGGCGGCACGGTCTCATGGGCGCGGTCGAGCAGCCCGTGGTCGATGCGGAGCCCGTCCGGCGATTCGCCCAGCGTCCAGTCGTACGCACGGACGAACTGCCCCACGCTCCTCGTGGCCGCTCCGCCGAGCAACGGCAGCCCGGTGGCGAGCAGCGCCCCCACGCTGTGCGTGCCGAACCACACCAGCGCCGATACGGCGAGGGCGCCGAGCAGCGAAGTCCAGGTGGCGCCGATGAGGAGGAGGGACAGGGCCAGCTCGCCCGGTGGCACGCGCAGCAGCTGCCGTACGGGCGCCTCGCCCACATCGCGTGCCGTCTCGGGCGCGAAACCGGCCGCGCGGGCGAGGAGTTCGGCGCGCAGGGCGCGGGCCTCACCCTCGCCCAGATAGGCGAGTTCGTCCTTCTTGTTCGTTCCTATGGCGTCGAGTTTGAGCTTGGCGACGCCTGCGACCCGGGCCAGCAGCGGCTGGGTGACGTCGACGGCCTGCAGCCGGTCGAGCCGGATGTGGGCGGTGCGGCGGAACAGCAGGCCCGTGCGGATGCGCAGTTCGGTGTCGGTCACCGCGAAGTGCGTGAACCACCAGCTCAGAAAGCCATACAGGGAGGCGGCCGGGACGAGTATCGCGAGCCCTGTGAGGAGTGCGGTCGTGGTCAGCCTCGTCAGCTGTTCCTGGGCCTGGCCGGGGTCGTGCACGGCCCAGCCGGCGATCACGGCGACGGGCGCCCAGGCCCGCCGGAACGGGGTCACGGGGTGCAGCCGCCGCTCGGTGACCTCAGGTCCCTGCGCGATCTGCCCGTCCGCGACCTGCCCCTCCTCGATGCCGGGCGTGCCGGGCTGTGCGTCGGGCGTGCTCACAGCCCCGCCGATCGGGCTTCGCCCAGTTCGGTCAGCCGGTCCCGCAGCCGTTCCGCCTCGGCCGGGTCGAGGCCCGGGATGGTGGCGTCCGTCCTCGCGGCCGCGGTGTGCAACTGGACGCTGGCCAGCCCGAAGTGCCGTTCGACCGGCCCGGAGGTGACCTCGACGAGCTGCATGCGCCCGTACGGCACCACGGTCTCCTCGCGCCACAGCACCCCGCGGCTGATCAGCAGGTCGTCGGCCCGCTCGGCATACCGCCAGGAGCGCCAGTTGCGGCCGAGCAGCACCCAGCCCCACAGCAGCGTGGCCAGCGGGAGCAGCGCGAACAGCGCCCAGGCGGGTCCGGCGAGCAGACCCGGAAGCAGTCCCACCACGAGAGTGAGCAGTCCCAGCCACACCACCAGCAACAGCCGTCGCATCCGCAGCAGGCCCGGCGGCAGCCCCGTCCAGACGGGCTCGGCGCCCTCCACAGTCCCCGTTTCCATGCCGCAAGGGTACGTACGAGAGACTGTGTCCATGACTCCTACGACGGAGACCATGGTCGGGATCGGCGGCGCCGCGGAAAGCACCGACATGGTGCTCAACATCGGGCCCCAGCACCCGTCCACGCACGGCGTGCTGCGGCTGCGGCTCGTGCTGGACGGCGAGCGGATCAAGAGTGCGGAGCCGGTCATCGGCTATATGCACCGCGGCGCGGAGAAGCTCTTCGAGGCGCGCGACTACCGCCAGATCATCATGCTTGCCAACCGCCACGACTGGCTCTCCGCCTTCTCCAACGAGCTGGGCGTGGTCCTTGCCGTGGAGCGGATGCTCGGCATGGAGGTCCCCGAGCGGGCGGTGTGGATGCGCACGCTGCTCGCGGAGCTGAACCGGGTCCTGAACCATCTGATGTTCCTCGGCTCCTATCCGCTGGAGCTGGGTGGCATCACGCCGGTGTTCTACGCCTTCCGGGAGCGGGAGGAACTCCAGAACGTCATGGAGGAGATCTCCGGCGGGCGCATGCACTACATGTTCAACCGCGTCGGCGGCCTCAAGGAGGACCTGCCCGCGGGCTGGACCGCACGCGCGCGTACCACCGTCTCGGACGTGCGCTCCCGCATGGACCGGTTCGACGACCTGGTGCTCGGCAACGAGATCTTCCGCGGGCGCACCCGGGACGTGGGCGTCCTCACACCGGAGACCGTGCATGCGTACGGCGTGAGCGGGCCGATCGCGCGTGCCTCCGGCGTGGACTTCGACCTGCGCCGCGACGAGCCGTACCTGGCATACGGGGAGCTCCAGGACACCCTCAAGGTCGTCACCCGGCGTGAGGGCGACTGTCTGGCCCGCTTCGAGTGCCTCCTGGAGCAGACGCACATCGCGCTCGACCTGGCCGATGCCTGCCTGGACCGGCTGGCCGAGCTGCCTCCCGGGCCGATCAACCAGCGCCTGCCGAAGGTGCTGAAGGCGCCCGAGGGCCACACGTACGCCTGGACCGAGAACCCGCTCGGCATCAACGGCTACTACCTGGTCAGCAAGGGTGAGAAGACCCCGTACCGGCTGAAGCTGCGCTCGGCCTCGTACAACAACATCCAGGCGCTGACCGAGCTGCTGCCGGGGACGCTGGTCGCGGACATGGTGGCGATCCTGGGGTCAATGTTCTTCGTGGTCGGGGACATCGACAAGTAGCCCCCCGAGCGGCGCGTCGGGGATGCCGACGGGCTGGAGCAGCCAGCCGAAGTCGCCGAGGCCGCCGGGCGCTGTGAGTTCGGCGGCGGCTCCGGCGTGTGCGAGGGCGCGTACGTATCCGGCGGGGTCCGTGGATGCGAGCGCAAGCGGGGGGCGTGCGCCGGTGATTGCCAGGGCGCGCAGGGCCGTGCGCTGGGTCAGCAGGCGCGCCCCCGGCAGGGCGCACGCGTCCAGCGCCACATGCGCCGTGATGTCGCAGGAGCCGTCCGGCACGGGCGCGGTCTCCCGGCCCGCGCGGAATCCGGTGAGCGTCCCGAAGGGCGGCCGGGCGTCCGCGCTGTGCGCGTAGTCGACGGCGACGGCGAGCCCGCGGTCGACGGTGGCGACGGCGGCGGCCCAGGCGGTGTCCCTGGGCAGGCCGATCTCGGCGCGGCACCCCTCGGCGGACAGCGGCCACCAGCGCTCCAGCCACCGGGCCTCCGCGCCCGCGACCGGCTCCCCGAGGCGCTCGGCCCCGTCCTCCCGTACGAGGACCAGCCGGGGCACGCCGTCGGAGCCGGCCTCCGCGACCTCGACCGGCACGTTGTCCAGCCACTCGTTCGCGAACAGCAGCCCGGTGATCCCCTCCGGGGGCTTGCCGAGCCACTCGATCCGTGAATCCAGACCCTCGGGGCGATCGGCGATCTCGACCGCGTACGCGCGCGTACGGGCCGTGACGTCCGGGGGCAGCGCGTCGAGGACACCGGCGGCCAGTTCGCCCCGGCCGGCCGCCATGTCCACGAACGCCAGCTCGGCCGGCCGTCCCAGCGCCTCGTCGACCCGGCACAGCAGCCGCGCCACGGCGACGGCGAAGAGCGGCGAGGCATGCACGGATGTACGGAAGTGCGCCGCGGGTCCCTCGGGCCCGCGGTAGAACCCGTTCGCCCCGTACAGCGCCTCCTGGGCCGCCGCCCGCCATCCGCGCCACTCGCCGTTCGCCTTGTGCGTCACGGGGCCAGGCTAGGGTCTGTCTTTCGGATCAGGTTGGCCGATGGGGGCGGTGCCTTGCGGCCCAGCCGAGCGTGGTCATGGGGTCCCCCCTCTGGGGGAGTGCGTGCCAGGGTCCGCGACGCCGAGCTGATCCGAAAGGCAGGCCCTGGGCCGGCCGGGGCGGGGCGCGGACGGCAGGAGGGAGGGCGCCCCGGGCGACCCGCACCTGCGGTACGCGCCCCGGGCGTGGCGCGCGCAACCGCTCTGCACAGCCCAGGCCCCGGCGGCTCCCGTGCGATCCCGTCCGGCAGCCCCCTCACCGTTCGGGATCATGGAGCATCCACCTTGCGGAGTATGCCCGCTCCGCGCGGATCGGCCCTCCGGTTGACCCCTGCACACATCACGCTTCCCTACGCTGGGTTACGTGCAGCGCCTCTATGACTTCCTCCGCAGACACCCGACGTGGGTCGACAGCTTCTGGGCCGTCGTCCTGTTCGGGCTCTCCTGCGTGAGTGTGACGAACCTTGAAAGGGCGCGGAACTATCACGGATCGCTCCCCGTGGGGCTCGCGATCTCCGCCGTCCTGTCCGTGGTCGTAGCGCTGCGCCGCCGGATGCCGGAGAAGATGCTCCTCCTGGCCGCCGCGATGGGAGTCACGCAGCTGGTCCTGGACCAGCAGCCGTTGATCGCCGACTTCGCCATGCTGGTGATCATCTACACGGTCGCCGCGGACGGTGCCCGCTGGGCCTCGCGCGTCGGCCTGGTCGCCGGTCTGTGCGCCGGAGCCCTTTCAGTGACGCGCTGGACGGAACACCAGTCGAGTCCCCTGGGCAACGTCGCGATCGCCGTCTTCCAGACGGTGCCCTTCGCCCTCGCCTGGGTCCTCGGCGACTCCCTGCGCACCCGCCGCGCCTACCTCGCCCAGCTGGAGGAGCGCGCCGCCCGGCTGGAGAAGGAGCGTGAGGCTCAGGCCAAGGTCGCCGTGGCCGCCGAGCGTGCCCGTATCGCCCGCGAGCTGCACGACGTGGTCGCCCACAACGTCTCGGTGATGGTGGTGCAGGCCGACGGTGCCGCATACGTCCTCGACACCGCCCCCGACCAGGCGAAGAAGGCCCTGGAGACGATCTCCGGGACCGGCCGCCAGGCCCTCGCCGAGATGCGCCGCCTGCTCGGCGTGCTGCGCACCGGCGAGCACAAGGAGGCCGGTGAGTACGTTCCGCAGCCCGACGTCGAGCAGATCGACGAGCTCGTCGAGCAGTGCCGCACCGCAGGCCTGCCGGTCGACTTCAAGGTGGAGGGCACCCCGCGCCCGCTGCCCAGCGGAGTGGAGCTGACGGCGTACCGCATCGTCCAGGAGGCTCTCACCAACACCCGCAAGCACGGGGGCCCGAATGCGGGTGCGAGCGTACGGTTGGTGTACTTCGACGACGGTCTCGGACTGCTCGTCGAGGACGACGGCAAGGGCGCCCCGCACGAGCTGTACGAGGAGGGCGGCGCCGACGGCCAGGGCCATGGACTGATCGGCATGCGGGAGCGCGTCGGGATGGTCGGCGGCACGCTGGACGCGGGACCGCGCCCCGGAGGAGGCTTCCGCATCAGCGTCCTGCTGCCGCTGAAACCGGCCCACTGACACGTGCACCCCTGCCCGACCGCCCATGACACGACCCGACCCACCGACCGAAGGCCGACCGGAGGACCCCCGCCATGCCGATCCGCGTGATGCTCGTCGATGACCAGGTGCTGCTGCGCACCGGGTTCCGGATGGTGCTCGCCGCCCAGCCGGACATGGAGGTCGTGGCGGAGGCGGGCGACGGCGTCGAGGCCCTCCAGGTGCTGCGCTCCACCGCGGTCGACGTGGTCCTCATGGACGTGCGCATGCCGAAGCTGGACGGCGTGGAGGCCACCCGCCGCATCTGCGCCGAGCCCAACCCGCCGAAGGTGCTCATCCTGACCACCTTCGACCTCGACGAGTACGCTTTCTCCGGGCTGAAGGCGGGCGCCTCCGGCTTCATGCTCAAGGATGTGCCGCCCGGCGAACTCCTCGCCGCCATCCGCTCCGTGCACAGTGGCGACGCCGTGGTCGCGCCCTCCACCACCCGCCGTCTCCTCGACCGGTTCGCGCCGATGCTGCCCGGCGGCACCACGGAACCCCGGCACAAGGAGCTGGAACGGCTCACCGACCGCGAGCGCGAGGTCATGGTGCTGGTCGCCCAGGGCCTGTCCAACGGCGAGATCGCGGCCCGGCTCGTGCTGTCCGAGGCGACCGTGAAGACCCATGTGGGCCGCATACTGACGAAACTGGGACTCAGGGACCGGGTGCAGGTGGTCGTCCTCGCGTACGAGACGGGTCTGGTACGGGCGGGCGGGCACGGTTGAGTCAACGGTGACCTCCATGTGACCGGCACCCACTAGGGTCGGCGCATGCTCCTGTGGATCAACGGCCCCTTCGGGGGCGGCAAGACACAGACCGCACACGAGATCCAGCGACGCCTGCCCGGCAGCGTCATCTGCGACCCGGAACACGCCGGCTTCGGCCTGCGCCGCATGCTGCCGCCCGAACTGCGAGGCAACTTCCAGGACCTGGTGTCCTGGCGGCAGGGTGTGGTCGAGGTCCTCGATCTGGCGCTGAGCAAGCACGATGGCGTGGTCATCGCCCCGATGACGGTCACGGACTCCGTCTGCTTCGAGGACACGGTCGGCCGGCTGCGCGAACTGGGCCATGACGTACGCCACTTCGCGCTCCTCGCCGAGCGCGCGACGGTACTGAAACGACTGCGGGAACGCGGCTTCGGGCACCTCCTTCAGTACGTCGCCGGGAAGGACGCCCCACTGCGCAGGGAGAGTTGGGCCGTCCAGCAGCTCGACCACTGCCTGGAGCGGCTGCGGGAGCCGGAGTTCGCCGAGCATCTGTGGACGGACCACTCGACGGTGCCCAAGACGGCGGACCGGATCGCCGTGCTGGCCGGGCTGACGCTTCGCCCCAACAACGAGAGTGCGCTGCGGAACCGGCTGCGGCAGGCGAAGGTCGGGTTCCAGCACATCCGGTTCGACTGACGGTTACCTGAGTACCGCTTCCAGGAAGTCGCTGCCCAGCCGGGCCACCACGGTCACGTCCAGTTGGTGCAGGACGTACCGGCCGCGGCGGCGGGTGGTGAGCAGGCCCGCCTTCTTCAGGGCGGCCAGGTGCCGGGATATCTCCGGGGCCGTCATGCCGTGGACCCGGGCCAGCTCACCCGTGGTGTACGCGCTGCGGGCCAGATGGCGGCACATGCGCATCCGTACCGGGTGGGACAGGGCGGCCATCCGCAGGGTCAGCTGCTCCAGCGACGGCGGCGCCGACAGCTCAGGGGAGCGGACCGGGTAGTGCAGCACCGGCTGCCAGCCGTACCGGTACAGCACCATCAGGTGAGGCCATCCCAGACTGGTGGGGACGAACAGCAGTCCGCCGCCCGCCGTGGCGGTGCGGCCCTCGCCGAGCTTGTCGACGGTGATGCGGCCCGCTTCCTCGTCGAGCGCCACCGCGTGCGACACCGACGCCAGCGCCTCGGCCAGGCCCCTGCGCCGCAGGAGGTCCGTCTTGTGGCGGGCGTCCGCCGCCAGCTGGTGACTCAGCCGCGACCAGGTGTCCGCGAAGAACGCCGCGTCGCAGTCCTCCAGGAACTGCCGCAGCCAGGCCCGGGTCCGCGGCGGGTCGGCCAGCAGCCGCTCGCTGAACCGCAGTTGCTGCGGTCCGCGTGCGGCGGCCAGTTCCAGAGCGCGCCGGCGGGCCTCGGCGTCGGTGAGCGCGTCGGGGCCCGGGGCGCCGTACGGCAGCGCGCAGGTGAACTCCAGCGCCGCGTCCACGAACTGCTCGTCGCTGAGCTTGTCCAGCAGGTCCAGCTCCTCGGCGAGCGTGGCACCGGGGAGCGTGTCCCGGCCCGGCAGGCCCGCACAGGGCAGGAAGAGGTCCGAGAACGTCGTACGCCACAGGAAATCGGCCTCGCACATCCGGTCGGCGAGGTGCGAGTCGAGGCCGGCGGTCACGCCGGTCGCCCAGCCCTGCAGCCCGGGATGGTGGCCGGGCTCGGACAGCGCGTGCAGGGCCATCCCGAGCTCGGCCAGCGGAGAGGGCACCACGGCGACCCTCTCCCGCCGCAGACCGGTGATGTCGATGTCCACGCTCATGACCTCATGGTGCACCCCGCCACTGACAACGCCGCCGACGATTGACGGTGGCCGTCAATCGAACCCGGGCCGCCGAACCGCCTCAGCCACCGGCCCCCGGCAGCCGCGCCACGAACTCGGTCACCGCCGCCTTCACGTCGTCGGCCGTCCACTCCAGCCCGGCAGCCCGTACATAGACCTCGGTGAAGGCCAGGTCCGGGCCGCCGCGGTCCCAGGCGTGGGCGAACAGGAGGGTGCCGGTCTCCTCGGCCTGCCTGATGGCGGTCTTCCCGAGGACACCTGCGTCGTACGGCAGCCACACCTGGAAGTCGTGCGTGTGCGGCTCCCCGGGGTGTACGCGCGTCCACGGCACCCCGGCCGCCGCGAACCCCTCGCGCAGCGCGGCGGCCACCACGCGCGCGTGGCGCACGTAGTCCGGCAGCCGGGGCAGTTCCCGCTCCAGACCGGCGAGGGCCGACAGCACCGTGGGGAACTGCTGGAACGCCATGCCGCCGTACCGGTGCCGCCAGGCCTTCGCCTCGTCGACGAGCGTCTTCGGGCCGACGAGCGCCGCGCCCCCGAAGCCGTCGAGGGACTTGTAGAACGACACGTAGACGCTGTCCGCGAGGCCCGCGATCTCGTCCAGCGGGCGGCCGAAGTGGACCGTGGTCTCCCACAGGCGCGCGCCGTCGAAGTGCACGACCGCGTCCCGCTCGCGCGCGGCCTCCACCACCTCGCACAGCTCCTCCCAGGAGGGCAGCACGAAACCGGCGTCCCTGAGGGGCAGTTCGAGCATCAGCGTCCCGAAGGGCTCTTCGAAGTCGCGCACCTCGTCGGCGGTCGGCTGTCGCGGCTCGCTCGTCACCCGGACCGGGCGCAAGCCGCTGACCTGGCTGAACGCGTTCCGTTCATGGACCTCGGGGTGGGCCAGCGCATGCAGGGCGACCGTCGGGTCGCCGGTACGTCCCGCCCAGCAGCGCAGGGCGACCTGCTGGGCCATCGTGCCCGTCGGGAAGAAGGCGGCGGCCTCCTTGCCGAGCAGCCCGGCGACCTTCTCCTCCAGAGCCTCGACGACGCCGTTGCCGTAGATGTCCGACGACTCGTCCAGGTCGTACAGGTCCTGCGCGCCGTCGAGCAGCGCCAGCCGTTCCCGCAGCGTGCCCAGGAAGCCGGGGCGCGCCAGGACACGCTCCGCGCCCCGGTAGGCGGCGATCCGGCGCTCCCGCTGCCGTCGCCGCTCCTCCTCCGGCGACCGGGCCGGCCGCTCCCCGCCCTGCCCGGCCGAGGCCTCCCCGCCCTGCCCGGCCGAGGCCTCCCCGCCCGGTCCCGCCGTCCGCGCCATGTCCCGCTCCGCCCTCGTGGTCATCCCCCGGATGATGCCGCGCGCCCACCGCGCCCGGCACCCTGATTTCCGTACCCACCACGACCTGCGGAAACCCACAGCCTGTGGACAACCGTCCAGCCCGTCGACAGTTTGCGTTAACATGACGAGAAATCGTCCGGTACCCCGAGCGGACTGGAACGGAAGGCCACCGTCGAGTGAGTACATTCCAACAGCCAGACCCCAAGGACCGCCCCGCGCGGCTCACCGTGGGCGTGGTCGGAGCCGGCCGGGTCGGCCCGGCGCTCGCCGCGTCGCTGCAGCTCGCCGGGCACCGTCCCGTCGCCGTCTCGGGGGTCTCGGACGCCTCCAGACGACGTGCGGCCCTGATGCTCCCCGACGTGCCGATCCTGACGCCCTCCGAGGTACTGCAGCGGGCCGACCTGGTCCTCCTGACGGTGCCGGACGACACACTGCCGGGACTCGTCGAGGGTCTCGCAGAGACCGGGGCCGTACGGCCGGGACAGCTGCTCGTGCACACCTCCGGGCGGTACGGCGCCAAGGTGCTCGACCCCGCCCTGCGCGCGGGAGGGCTGCCGCTCGCCCTGCACCCCGCCATGACCTTCACCGGCACTCCCGTGGACGTCCAGCGCCTGGCCGGGTGCTCCTTCGGGGTCACCGCCCCCGAGGAGCTGCGGCTGGCCGCCGAGGCACTCGTGATCGAGATGGGCGGCGAACCCGAGTGGATCGCCGAGGAGATGCGCCCGCTGTACCACGCGGCCCTCGCTCTGGGCGCCAACCACCTGGTCACCCTGGTCGCCCAGTCCATGGAGCTGCTGCGTGCCGCGGGCGTCGAGGCCCCCGACCGGATGCTCGGCCCGCTGCTGGGCGCCGCCCTCGACAACGCCCTGCGCTCCGGGGACGCGGCCCTGACGGGCCCTGTCGCGCGCGGCGACGCGGGCACGGTCGCCGCGCACGTCGCCGAGCTGCGCCGGCACGCCCCGCAGACCGTGGCCGGCTATCTGGCGATGGCCCGCGCGACCGCCGACCGGGCCCTGGCCCACGGACTGCTCAAGCCGGAGCTGGCCGAAGACCTTCTCGGGGTACTCGCCAACGGGACCGAAGGGGACGCCCGATGACCACCGCCCTGATGCGTACCGTCGACGAACTGCACGCGCGCGTGAAGCGCGGCCGCCGTGCCGTCGTGATGACCATGGGCGCGCTGCACGAGGGCCACGCCACCCTGATCCGCGCCGCCCGCGAGATCGCCGGGCCGGACGGCGAGGTCGTCGTCACCGTCTTCGTCAACCCGCTGCAGTTCGGCAAGGGCGAGGACCTCGACCGCTATCCGCGCACCCTGGACGCCGACCTGAAGGTCGCCGAACAGGCCGGCGCGGACGTCGTGTTCGCCCCCTCGGCGGACGAGGTCTACCCGGGCGGCGAACCCCAGGTGCGGATCACCGCGGGCCCCATGGGCGAGCGTCTCGAAGGGACATTCCGCCCCGGCCACTTCGACGGCATGCTCACCGTCGTCGCCAAGCTGCTGCACCTCACCCGCCCCGACGCGGCCCTCTTCGGGCAGAAGGACGCCCAGCAGCTCGCCCTGATCCGCCGGATGGTGCGCGACCTGAACTTCGGCGTGGAGATCGTCGGCGTGCCCACCGTGCGCGAGGACGACGGTCTCGCCCTTTCCAGCCGCAACCGCTACCTCGCGGCCGACGAGCGGCACACCGCGCTCGCTCTCTCCCGGGCTCTGTTCGCGGGCCGTGACCGGCACGCCGCGCAGGAGGCGCTGCGCGCGCGTGCCCGCGAGGTGCCCTCCACGCACGCGCGTGCCGAGGCCCTCAGCGCGATAGGGGAGTCGCGCGCCGCAGCCGACGCGCACGCGGTCGCGAAGGCCGTCCCCGGCGGTCCCGCCGCCGTCCGCGCCGCCGCCCGGCTCGTCCTCGACGAGGCCGCCCGCCAGGAACCGCCGCTGGTCCTGGACTACCTGGCCCTGGTCGACCCGTCGGACTTCACCGAGATCCCCGACGACTTCAACGGTGAGGCGGTCCTCGCCGTCGCCGCCCGGGTCGGGACGACCCGGCTCATCGACAACATCCCCCTCTCCTTCGGAGCCCCCGAACCCGTCGACCCTCACGGAGCCGCCTCGTGAACCAGCGCAGGCACACCAGCACAGGCATACGACTGCACGCACCCGCCCCAGGATGGTCCGTCTCGTCGGACGTCGTGGTCGTCGGCTCCGGCGTCGCCGGCCTCACCGCGGCCCTGCGCTGCGAGGCCGCCGGACTGAGGACGGTCGTCGTGACCAAGGCCCGCCTCGACGACGGCTCCACCCGCTGGGCGCAGGGCGGCATCGCGGCGGCCCTGGGCGAGGGCGACAGCCCCGAACAGCACCTGGACGACACCCTGGTCGCGGGAGCCGGCCTGTGCGACGAGGACGCCGTGCGCATCCTGGTCACCGAGGGCCCCGACGCCGTACGCCGGCTCATCTCCACCGGCGCGCACTTCGACACCGACGACGAGGGCGGCATCGAGCTCACCCGCGAGGGTGGCCACCACCGCCGGCGCATCGCGCACGCCGGCGGTGACGCGACCGGTGCCGAGATCTCCCGGGCGCTCGTCGAGGCGGTACGCGCGCGTGGGCTGCGCACCATCGAGAACGCGCTGGTCCTGGACCTGCTCACGGACACCGAAGGCCGCACCGCGGGCGTGAGCCTGCATGTCATGGGCGAGGGCCAGCACGACGGCGTGGGCGCCGTGCACGCGCCCGCCGTGGTCCTCGCGACCGGCGGAATGGGCCAGGTCTTCTCCGCCACCACCAACCCGTCGGTGTCAACCGGCGACGGTGTGGCGCTCGCCCTGCGCGCCGGCGCCGAGGTCAGCGATCTGGAGTTCGTGCAGTTCCACCCGACCGTGCTGTTCCTCGGCCCGGACGCGGAGGGCCAGCAGCCGCTGGTCTCCGAGGCGGTGCGCGGCGAGGGCGCCCACCTCGTGGACGCGGACGGTGTGCGCTTCATGGTCGGGCAGCACGAGCTGGCCGAGCTGGCGCCCCGGGACATCGTCGCCAAGGCCATCATGCGCCGCATGCAGGAGCAGGACGCCGAGCACATGTTCCTCGACGCCCGCCACTTCGGCGCCGAGATGTGGGAGCACCGCTTCCCGACGATCCTCGCCGCCTGCCGTGCGAACGGCATCGACCCGGTCACCGAGCCCGTCCCGGTCGCCCCGGCCGCCCACTACGCCTCCGGCGGCGTGCGCACCGACTCCCAGGGCCGGACGACCGTGCCGGGCCTGTACGCGTGCGGCGAGGTCGCCTGCACGGGCGTGCACGGCGCCAACCGGCTCGCCTCCAACTCCCTTCTGGAGGGCCTGGTCTACGCCGAGCGGATCGCCGCCGACATCGCGCGGGCCCACGCGGAGGACGGCCTCCACGCGCGCGTGCCGGAACCCGTCGCCCACCCCGAGAAGCCCGAGCACCCGCTGCTCGCCCCGGAGGACCGCTTCACGATCCAGCGGATCATGACGGACGGCGCCGGGGTCCTCAGGTCCGCGCAGTCGCTGCGGGAGGCAGCCGACCGGCTCCAGCGGCTGCACAGCGACGCGCGCGACGCCCTCGACGAGAACGGCAAGACCGCGGAGCCCGGCGTCGACACCTGGGAGACCACCAACCTCCTGTGCGTGGCCCGGGTCCTGGTCGCCGCCGCCCTCCAGCGCGAGGAGACCCGCGGCTGCCACTGGCGCGAGGACCACGCGGGGCGCGACGACACCGCCTGGCGCCGCCATATCGTCGTACGGCTGAATCCGGACCGATCGCTGGCCGCACGCACCACCGACACCGCAGACTTCCCCCCGACCCGGCAGCAGCACCGTCCCCAGGAGCAGTGACAGAAGTGACCACCCCCGACCTTCCCCTCGTCCCGAGCGGCGGCTGCGGCGACGGCTGTGCCTGCGGAGCCGACGGCGCCGCCGACGAGTTCGACGAGTACATGGAGTGCGGGCTCGACCCCGCGCTCGCCCAGCTCCTGGCCGACGCCGGACTCGACCCGGTGGAGGTCGAGGACATCGCCAACGTCGCCATCCAGGAGGACCTGGACCACGGCGTGGACGTGACGACGGTCGCGACGATTCCCGAGGAGGCGGTCGCGACGGGCGACTTCACCGCGCGCGAGGCGGGCGTGGTGGCGGGCCTCAGGGTCGCCGAGGCGGTCATCTCGGTGGTCTGCACCGACGAGTTCGAGGTCGAGCGCCACGTGGACGACGGCGACCGGGTGGAGGCCGGCCAGAAGCTCCTGACCGTGACCACCCGCACGCGCGACCTGCTCACCGCCGAGCGCAGCGCGCTGAACATCCTGTGCCGCCTGTCGGGCATCGCGACGGCCACGCGCGCGTGGGCGGACGCCCTGGAGGGCACCAAGGCGCGCGTACGGGACACCCGTAAGACGACGCCGGGTCTGCGCGCCCTGGAGAAGTTCGCGGTCCGCTGCGGCGGCGGCGTCAACCACCGCATGTCCCTGTCGGACGCGGCACTGGTGAAGGACAACCACGTCGTGGCGGCAGGAGGCGTGTCGGGGGCCTTCAAGGCGGTCCGTGAGATGTTCCCGGACGTGCCGATCGAGGTCGAGGTCGACACCCTGCACCAGCTGCGCGAGGTCGTGGACGCGGGCGCGGACCTGATCCTGCTGGACAACTTCACGCCGGGCGAGTGCGAGGAAGCGGTGGCGATCGTCGCCGGCCGCGCCCTCCTGGAGGCGTCGGGCCGGCTGACCCTTGAGAACGCGAAGGCGTACGCGGACACGGGCGTCGACTTCCTGGCGGTCGGGGCGCTCACGCACTCCTCCCCGATCCTGGACATCGGCCTGGACCTGCGAGCGGCGGAGTAGGTAGGGCCATGCTGCTGACCATCGACGTAGGCAACACGCACACGGTGCTGGGCCTGTTCGACGGCGAGGAGATCGTCGAACACTGGCGTATCTCCACGGACGCGCGCCGCACGGCCGACGAACTGGCGGTGCTCCTCCAGGGCCTGATGGGCATGCACCCCCTCCTCGGCGAGGAACTGGGCGACGGCATCGACGGCATCGCGATCTGCTCCACGGTCCCGTCCGTCCTGCACGAGCTGCGCGAGGTGACCCGCCGCTACTACGGCGACGTCCCCGCGGTCCTGGTCGAACCCGGCATCAAGACGGGCGTCCCGATCCTGATGGACAACCCGAAGGAGGTCGGCGCCGACCGCATCATCAACGCGGTGGCGGCGGTCGAGCTCTACGGCGGCCCGGCGATCGTCGTGGACTTCGGCACGGCGACGACGTTCGACGCCGTCTCCGCGCGCGGGGAGTACACCGGCGGCGTCATCGCTCCCGGAATCGAGATCTCGGTCGAGGCTCTCGGCGTCCGCGGCGCCCAGCTCCGCAAGATCGAACTCGCCCGACCGCGCGCGGTGATCGGCAAGAACACGGTCGAGGCGATGCAGGCGGGCATCGTGTACGGGTTCGCGGGCCAGGTCGACGGCGTGGTGAGCCGCATGGCCCGCGAACTGGCGGACGACCCGGACGACGTCACGGTCATCGCGACGGGCGGCCTGGCCCCCATGGTCCTGGGCGAGTCCTCGGTGATCGACGAACACGAACCATGGCTGACCTTGATCGGCCTACGGCTCGTATACGAACGGAACGTGTCACGTATGTGAGGGGCGGCGCCCCTGAGGGGCGCAGGCCCCGATAGGGGCGCGGGGCTGTGACATCGTGCGGCTCCGCCGCGTGGGCGCGAGCAACCACACACGACCTGCACTCGCCGTCGATCAGAAACCGCCCCTGGCGAAGGGGCGCAGGCTCACCCCCACCCGGGGGAACCCCAAAGCGACACGGCACAGCGATAGGCCGGTTTTGTCCGATTAGCGGTAGCGTCCCCGCATGCCCACGCCACACGGATCCCGCGGCGGCCTGGCGTTCGGCGCGGAGGAGCTGCGTGTGCTCCGCCGTGCCCTCGCCCTCGCCCTTCAGCCCCGTACCGCCTCCGCCGAGGACGTCCAGAACTGCCTCCGGCTCGCCCAGTCCGTCGAGGAGGCGGTGCGCGAGGGCGCCCGTCTGAGGGCCTTCCTGCTGGCCGACCTCGCCCGCTACCGCGCCGCCCTCCCCGGCGCCTCCACGGGCTATCTGGCCCTCCTGGAGGACGCCCTGCGTGCAGGCCACCGCCCGGACCCGGACGACCTTGCCGCTCTGCGCGCCCTGCGCGGCACCCCGGCCGCCGCTGCGCTCCTCGACCGCTGCCGCGCCCTCGCCGAACGCGACGTACGGGCCCGTCTCACCCCTCGCAGGGCCGCGATCCCCGCCTGCCGGGCCCGCCTCACGGCGCTTCCGGGCGGGCGTGCGAGCGCCGAGGAGCCGGCCGGGGAGCCGGCCCGCAAACCCGACAAGCCGGCCGGGAAACCCGAGAAGCCCGCTCCCCGCCCCGAGCCGCAGGCCCCGCGCCCGTCCCGTCCCATCCCCACCCCGGGCGAGGTCTTCCCGCCGAAGCGGAAGCCCGGGCCTCCGCACGCGCAGCGGCAGCTCGCCGTCGGCTGAGGGCGCCCCGCCCGCCGTACCTGCCCCAATCCGGTAACCCCGACCCGACCGGGATCCATCGGACAGGCCCTGGCTACTCTGGACGCATGGACTACGTCTCCGCGCTCGTACCCCCGGTCGTCATGGCCGTGTTCTTCATCGGGCTCATCAGGGTGATCGTGAAGACCCAGGGCGGCGCCAACAAGGCCAAGGAGGACGCGGCCGTCGACGCCGCCCTCGCACGCGCGGAGAGCGCCCGTCAGGCCTCCCGGGACGCCGAGGTCTGATCCGAGGGCCCGACCGCACTCCTCGGCGCCACCCCGGCGTGCGACTCGTTGACATTTCGAGTCGTACGCCCTTTTTGTCGCCGTTCGCGACTTAAGTGCACGTTCGACGGGCCATTGGCGACTTCTCCCACTATTGTTTTGAGCGTGCCTCGCCCACTGGGAGAACTCGAAGACGCGGTCATGACGCGGGTGTGGAAGTGGAACCGCCCGGTGACCGTTCGAGAAGTCCTGGAAGACCTTCAGCAGGAACGGTCCATCGCGTACACCACGGTGATGACCGTTTTGGACAATCTCCATCAGAAGGGCTGGGTCCGCCGCGAGGCGGAAGGCCGGGCCTATCGATATGAGGCGGTCTCCACTCGTGCCGCCTACGCGGCCGCACTGATGAACGACGCATGGTCACAGAGTGACAACCCGGCCGCCGCACTCGTCGCCTTCTTCGGCATGATGAGCGACGAACAGCGACAGGCACTGCGTGATGCCGTACGCATCGTGCAAGGCCCCGAGAGCGCCCAGGACACGGGAAGCGCCGAAACGGCCGCCGTTCCGGAAGCCGAATCCCCCGAATCCGCCGCACCCCCCGAGCGTTCCGGCGGGAACGCCGAGGGGAAGCCCGGTGGGAACCGGGGGGAGAACCCCGCCGAGATGCGCGGCGGGAAGAACCCCACCTCGGCCGAGGACCGCACCGGGCGATAACGTCCGCCCATGCCAGCAGAGAGCCCCGAAGCCGCCGCAAAAGCCATCACTGTCCGACGGGCCAGGACGAGCGATGTCCCGGCGGTGCGCCGCCTCCTCGACTCCTACGTCCGGCGCGGCATCCTGCTCGACAAAGCCACGGTCACGCTTTACGAGGACATCCAGGAGTTCTGGGTGGCGGAACGCGACGACAACGGCGAGGTCGTGGGCTGCGGTGCCCTGCACGTCATGTGGGAAGACCTGGCGGAAGTACGCACTCTCGCGGTCATGCCCGAGGCGAAGGGTCTCGGTGTCGGTCACCAGTTGCTGGGGAAGTTGCTGCAGACCGCCCGTTGGCTCGGCGTTCGCCGTGTTTTCTGTCTGACCTTCGAAGTGGACTTCTTCGGGAAGCACGGCTTCGTCGAGATCGGCGAGACGCCCGTGGACAGGGATGTCTACGCGGAGCTGTTGCGTTCCTATGACGAGGGAGTCGCGGAGTTCCTCGGTCTCGAACGAGTGAAACCGAACACCTTGGGCAACAGCCGGATGCTTCTGCATCTGTGATCGTCAGGGATCGCCAAGGGATCGCCCGGGGATCGCGGCGGACTATTCGGCCCTCCTTCAGCCCGACGCCCCTTGCCCACGTTCCCTATGTCCGAAACGCGTATGTTTCCGGTCGCGTGGCCGCACGTCGGTCTCTCCCGGGGGGTTTGTGTTTTTCCAGCAAAAGCGGTTTGCTTTCCGACGTACTGCAGTACTGCATATAACAGGGGACGCGAAACAAGCGGCAGAGGCCGCAGACCCTCGGCCCTGAAGTTATCGATGAAAGGAAATCCGGTGGCACAGAAGGTTCAGGTCCTTCTTGTCGACGACCTCGACGGCGGCGAGGCGGACGAGACCGTGACGTTCGCGCTGGACGGCAAGACGTACGAGATCGATCTCACGACCGCGAACGCGGACAAGCTCCGTGGCCTTCTCGACCCCTATGTGAAGGGCGGTCGTCGTACCGGAGGCCGTGCGGCCGGCGGACGCGGCAAGGCCCGCGCCGCTGCTTCCGGTGGCGGCCAGGACACCGCGCAGATCCGCGCCTGGGCCAAGGAGAACGGTTTCGAGGTCAATGACCGTGGCCGTGTTCCGGCGACCATCCGCGAGGCTTACGAGAAGGCCAACGCCTGAGCACACGCACGCCTCAGCCGGACCCGGTGGCACTGCGTTGCCATCGTGTCGACCAGCCGTACCAGATCGGGGGCGCCCCCACCGCCCCCCAAGGCCGACAGCGTCGGCAGCAGCAGTTCGATCTCGCATCTCGGCTCGGGGGGCCGCAGCCAGACGGCGGCCCCCTGTGAACCGGTCCGGCACAGGGGAAGCGGCCAGGCCCCCGGGCTGCCGGACCGTCCGGACGGCCTCCCGGCCGGATTCCACCCCGGCGGCCGCGGCGCCTCCATGTGCCCGCCCGCGCCGGTCGCCGTGAGGTCCAGGGCCAGAGCGCCCCACTCCAGCCAGTCGAGCAGTCCCGGCAGCTCGTCCGCACTGCCCGCGGCCACCAGCAGGCGCATCCGCCCCCCGTGCAGCGCCACCGGGGACCCCGGTCCCAGATGCCGCAGCGCCGCGAACCCCGCTTCCGCGGGGACCTCCAGAACGTCGAAGCGCAGGCCCGTGACCAGCCGCAACGGCTCTCCGGGCATGGTCGCCCACCCCAGTTCCCGCTCGTACCAGTGGCGCATCGCGGCGCTCGGGTCGCGCGGGCGCCCGGAGAGGGGCACTGTGGGCACTGTGTGAGCCATGCCAAGAGCAACAGGCGGAATCGCATCTGGGTTACGCTGGGTGGCGAGCTGCTTGCGCAGAGTGTCGAAAAAAGGGGCGCGCGGGGGTGTTCGGCCGCGCAAGGATGTTCGCCCGTAGCGGAGGGAACCGGTGCGCACGGCATGGAGTGTCGGTGCGTACGGGTAAGACATCCCTAGTGGGAGGGGGCGACACGCAGGACGGGCCGTCTCACGTTCGCCATCGGCGTACTGGCGAGTGGGGTATCTGCCTGGCCTGCGGGAACATCGTCTCGCACCATCGGGTTGGAGCAGATGTCGGCGTTCGGGGTCAGGAGGCCAAGGACGGTGTCGGCAGTTGGAATGAGCGGTCCCCGCTTGCGGGACTAAGCTGCGGAAGGACAGGGAGGGGAGCGTCCCCTTACTGCCTGACCGCTCTGAGGAGCGATTAACGATGTTCGAGAGGTTCACCGACCGCGCGCGGCGGGTTGTCGTCCTGGCTCAGGAAGAAGCCCGGATGCTCAACCACAACTACATCGGCACCGAGCACATCCTCCTGGGCCTGATCCATGAGGGTGAGGGTGTCGCCGCTAAGGCCCTGGAGAGCCTCGGGATTTCGCTCGAGGCGGTCCGCCAGCAGGTGGAGGAGATCATCGGCCAGGGCCAGCAGGCGCCCTCGGGCCACATCCCCTTCACCCCCCGTGCCAAGAAGGTCCTGGAGCTGTCGCTCCGCGAGGCTCTTCAGCTGGGCCACAACTACATCGGCACGGAGCACATCCTGCTCGGCCTGATCCGAGAGGGCGAGGGCGTCGCCGCCCAGGTCCTGGTCAAGCTGGGCGCAGACCTCAACCGTGTCCGCCAGCAGGTCATCCAGCTGCTGTCGGGCTACCAGGGCAAGGAGGCCGCCACGGCCGGCGGCCCGGCCGAGGGCACGCCCTCGACCTCCCTCGTCCTGGACCAGTTCGGCCGGAATCTCACCCAGGCCGCTCGTGAGTCCAAGCTCGACCCGGTCATCGGGCGCGAGAAGGAGATCGAGCGGGTCATGCAGGTGCTGTCCCGCCGGACCAAGAACAACCCGGTCCTCATCGGCGAGCCCGGCGTCGGAAAGACGGCGGTCGTCGAGGGCCTGGCGCAGGCCATCGTCAAGGGCGAGGTGCCCGAGACCCTCAAGGACAAGCACCTCTACACCCTCGACCTGGGCGCGCTGGTCGCCGGTTCCCGCTACCGCGGTGACTTCGAGGAGCGCCTGAAGAAGGTGCTCAAGGAGATCCGTACCCGCGGCGACATCATCCTGTTCATCGACGAGCTGCACACGCTGGTCGGTGCGGGTGCCGCCGAGGGCGCCATCGACGCCGCCTCGATCCTGAAGCCGATGCTGGCCCGCGGTGAGCTGCAGACCATCGGTGCGACCACGCTCGACGAGTACCGCAAGCACCTGGAGAAGGACGCGGCCCTGGAGCGCCGCTTCCAGCCCATCCAGGTCGCGGAGCCGTCCCTGCCGCACACCATCGAGATCCTCAAGGGGCTGCGCGACCGTTACGAGGCGCACCACCGCGTCTCCATCACGGACGAGGCCCTGGTCCAGGCCGCCACCCTGGCCGACCGCTACATCTCGGACCGCTTCCTGCCGGACAAGGCGATCGACCTGATCGACGAGGCCGGATCCCGGATGCGCATCCGCCGGATGACGGCGCCGCCGGACCTCCGCGAGTTCGACGAGAAGATCGCGGCCGTCCGCCGGGACAAGGAGTCCGCGATCGACTCCCAGGACTTCGAGAAGGCGGCTTCTCTCCGTGACAAGGAGAAGCAGCTGCTCGCCGCGAAGGCCAAGCGGGAGAAGGAGTGGAAGGCCGGCGACATGGACGTCGTCGCCGAGGTCGACGGCGAGCTGATCGCCGAGGTCCTGGCCACCGCCACGGGCATCCCGGTCTTCAAGCTCACCGAGGAGGAGTCCAGCCGGCTGCTCCGCATGGAGGACGAGCTCCACAAGCGGGTCATCGGCCAGGTGGACGCCGTCAAGGCGCTGTCGAAGGCGATCCGTCGTACGCGTGCGGGCCTGAAGGACCCGAAGCGTCCCGGTGGTTCGTTCATCTTCGCCGGCCCGTCCGGCGTCGGTAAGACCGAGCTGTCCAAGGCGCTCGCCGAGTTCCTGTTCGGCGACGAGGACGCGCTGATCTCCCTCGACATGTCGGAGTTCAGCGAGAAGCACACGGTGTCGCGTCTCTTCGGTTCGCCCCCCGGATACGTGGGCTACGAAGAGGGCGGCCAGCTGACGGAGAAGGTGCGGCGCAAGCCGTTCTCGGTGGTCCTCTTCGACGAGGTCGAGAAGGCCCACCCGGACATCTTCAACTCGCTGCTGCAGATCCTGGAGGACGGTCGTCTGACCGACTCCCAGGGCCGGGTCGTGGACTTCAAGAACACGGTCATCATCATGACGACCAACCTCGGCACCCGGGACATCTCCAAGGGCTTCAACCTGGGCTTCGCCGCCGCGGGCGACACGAAGACCAACTACGAGCGCATGAAGAACAAGGTGTCGGACGAGCTCAAGCAGCACTTCCGCCCCGAGTTCCTCAACCGCGTCGACGACGTGGTGGTCTTCCCGCAGCTGACCCAGACCGACATCCTGGCGATCGTCGACCTGATGATCAGCAAGGTCGACGAGCGGCTCAAGGACCGGGACATGGGCATCGAGCTCGCCCAGTCCGCCAAGGAGCTGCTGGCGAAGAAGGGCTACGACCCCGTCCTGGGCGCCCGGCCGCTGCGCCGCACGATCCAGCGCGAGATCGAGGACACGCTCTCCGAGAAGATCCTCTTCGGCGAGCTGCGTCCGGGCCATATCGTCGTCGTCGACACGGAGGGCGAGGGCGAGACCCAGACCTTCACCTTCCGCGGTGAGGAGAAGTCGGCGCTGCCGGACGTTCCGCCGATCGAGCAGGCGGCCGGTGGAGCCGGGCCCAACCTGAGCAAGGAGGCGTAACCCTCCGGGTTTCGCCAAGGGGCTGCCCCGGGACTTCGGTCCCGGGGCAGCCCCTTTTTCTCCGACCTGTGCCTCTTTTTCTGTGAGGGTGCCGTCTTTGCTGTGACGGATGCCGTCACAGCACGCTCTCGTTCCTCTCGACGACGGGCTGACCCGGCAGAAGGCCGAGGACGCGGTCCGGAACGTCGAGGACCTCCGGGGCGAGGAGAACGGAGACGCTGCGCACCTCGGGAAAGAGCGTGCAGAGTTTCGAGATGTCCTCGTTCCCCGTGAACTTGTTCACTCGTTCCCCGCGAACTTGTTCAGACGCAGCCGGGTGATGTGGGGGCAGAACCGGGCCCGCCTCCCATCCGGTGGCATTCCAGTTGAGGCGCAATTCCTCCAGCGCCGGCATGGCGGCGATCTCCTCGAAGTCCTCCGGGGTGAGCTTTCGGGGGAGTGAGGCAAGGCTCAGCTTCTTTACCGTGGCCATGCGCCGTAGGCCGCGCAGCCCGGTGAACCGGAGCGCGTTTCTGGTGAATCGGAGGTATTCCAAGGGCAGCCGGGGAAGAGCCGTGTCCAGGGACTCGCCGTGCAGCTGGATGCCGATGTCGAGGGAGTCCAGGGTCCTGGAGGCAGCGAGAGAATCCAGGGCGCCGGGCCTTTCCAGACCGGGCAAGCTGTCCACCGACAGCCACCTGACCGGCAGTCCGGCGAGCGGAATGAGATCGTCCAGGCCCGGGGTGAATCCGCTGATATCGAGAATGGTGAGTTGTCCCTGATCCGAGAGGAATCGCAGATCGCTCGCTCAGGGCACGGTTGTCGCGTACGACGAGCTCCTCCAGCTGGTCGGGGACCAGCGCGGCACGGATGTCGGCAGAGCCGAGGTCGCCGACGAGCTGGAGCCGCGGCCGTCCGCCCGGCTCCCGCAGCGCGCGGAGTGCCGTCGGTGAATGGGCCGTGAGGTACAGGTCCTCCGGCAGCGATGCCAGGTCCAGGTCAGCTGGGCCCGAACGGGTAGCGCGGAATGCGAGCGGAAGCGGGCCGGCACCGGGATCGCGGCATCCGTGCCGATCAGGGAGGCGGCGACGACGACCGCCCTGGCCTCGGCGTCCGTCAGCCCCTCCGGGCCGGGCAGCAGCTCCAGGACGAGGGGCCCGGCCTCGGCGAGGGCGCGGGCCTCCGCCGTCGTGCGCGGCGGGATGAGCGAGGCGGCACGCGACTCCACCCGGGCGCGGATTCGGGGGTCGAGCTCCGTCGCGTGTTCCAGTGAGGCGAGCGTGAGGAGCCGGATGCGGGTCGCGGTGGCTCCCTCGGCGTTGTCGGCCGACTCACTCCCTCTGCGTTGTCGGCCGACTCACTCCCTCTGCGTTGTCGGCCGACTCACTCAGATCGCTCAGCAGTCCGGCCCGTTCGCGCGGCCGGGCGTGGGCCACCGCCATCCGGATCACATCCGCCCACTGCTCGTCGACGGCGCCCCGCACCAGCAGACCGAAGTCGCCGTCCTCGACCGCCGCCTTCGCCCCCAGGTAGTCCTCGAAGGTGCGGTGGACGAACTCGATGGTCCCGGAGACGGGTTCGCGCAGCAGGCCGCTGCGGACGAGGAGATGGCCCAGGATCTGTCCGCCGTCGCCCTGGGACGCCGCCGACGGCAACGACGGCAGCACGTCGTCGACGATCCGCTCCGCGCGCTCGCGGTCCGTCTCGGACTGGTTGTTGCGGATCAGCCAGTACGCGGCCGCTGCAGCAGCTGGATCCGGGGGAGTTCCGTGAGGCGGATGCCGTCCCCCTGGACGAACATGTCACGCTCGTCGTCGCGGCGCGTCAGCAGCATCGAGAGGGCTGCCTCGTACAACTCCTGCCTTGCGTGCGGAAGATACCCGCGCCGGTCCGTGTGCAGCGCGCAGATCAGCCCGCACATCAGGGGGTTGGTGGCGAGGCGGCCGAGGTCCGGTTTGGTGCGTACGGCGTCCAGGAGCGATCGCTCGTAGGCGTCGAGACGTTCGGTTGGCCCTCATCTGCACGTCGAGATGCGTACGACCCGGCACTTCGGGCCGCCGTCGACCCCGTCGCCTTCCTGCGGGCCGAGGGTGTGCGCGTCTGAGGTGTCCTTACGTCGCCTGTGCACCCGAGTGCGCCTGTGTGACCAGGTCGATCGCGACCTCCAGGACCGCCTTGCGCTTGTCCTCGGGGTCGGCTTCGACCTCCTGGAGGACGAACATCCCCGCGTGCATGGTGAACAGCGCGCTGATGCAGCGGACCTGGTCGGTCAGTGACGCGTCCGGATCCCTGATGATGTCGCGCATCTCCAGCATCCGGTCCTTGAACTGGTTGCCGATGCTCAGCTCCCGGACCGTGGCCTGGTTCTCCTGCATGAAACGGAAGAGCGGGGCCGCGCCGGACAGCGCGTCGCTGTAGCGGCGCAGCACCTCCTGCTTGGTCTCCAGACTGTGCGGCTGTGACTTGCCCCACTGGATCAGCTCGTCGATCGGACGCGACAGGTCCTCGAAGATGCTGACCAGGATCTCTTCCTTGGTCTTGAAGTGGTAGTAGAGCGCCGCCTTCGTGACCTCCAGGCGCTCGGCGATCTCACGCAGCGAGGTCTTCTCGTAGCCCTGTTCTGCGAAGAGTTCGAGGGCCACGTCCTGGATGCGCTGGCGGGTGTCCCCGCGTCGCTGCCGCTTGGTGCCGTCCATGGTGGTGCCGCCCATCCTCGTACTCCTCGCGCTCCCGGAAAACCTACATGCCGGCCGAGTGGCAAGCCCTCAAAACTTACTTGACGCCCGGCTAGTTACGGGGCTACCTTCCCTCAGTGTAGTGAACTAGCCGGGCGGCAAGTAAGTGGCCGCTCGGCCCGCAGTACCTAGGGGAGTGGGGAGCATGGCGGACAACACGGCACCAGCCGGAAGTGAGAAACAACCACGGAGCGTACGGGTCGTCCTGCTTGCGCTCATGATCACGATGATGCTCGCGATGCTCGACAACATGATCGTGGGCACGGCGATGCCGACGATCGTGGGTGAGCTCGGCGGGCTCGAACACCTGTCGTGGGTGGTGACCGCGTACACACTCGCGACCGCCGCCTCCACCCCCTTGTGGGGCAAGCTCGGCGACATGTACGGGCGCAAGGGCGCCTTCATGAGCTCGATCGTGATCTTCCTGATCGGGTCGGCGCTCAGCGGCATGGCACAGAACATGGGCCAGCTCATCGGCTTCCGGGCCATTCAGGGCCTTGGCGCCGGTGGCCTCATGGTCGGGGTGATGGCCATCATCGGCGATCTGATCCCGCCGCGGGAGCGCGGCAAGTACCAGGGCATGATGGCCGGCGTCATGGCGCTCGCGATGATCGGCGGACCGCTGGTCGGCGGCACCATCACCGACCACTGGGGCTGGCGCTGGGCGTTCTACATCAACCTGCCGCTCGGCGTGGTCGCCCTGGCCGCCATCAGCGCCGTACTGCACCTGCCGAAGAAGCGGGCCCAGAGCCGTATCGACTACCTCGGGGCCGGGCTGCTCACCGTCGGCATCACCTCGATCGTGCTGGTCACCACCTGGGGCGGCACCCAGTACTCCTGGACCTCCGCGCGGATCATGGAGCTGATCGGGATCGGCGTCGCCGCGCTCGTCGGGTTCGTGTTCTGGCAGACCAAGGCCGTGGAGCCGATCGTGCCGCTGCACATCTTCCGCAGCCGCAACTTCTCGCTGATGTCGGGGATCGGGTTCATCACCGGGTTCGTGATGTTCGGTGCGACGCTGTTCCTGCCGCTGTACCAGCAGTCGGTGCAGGGTGCGTCCGCGACCAACTCCGGGCTGCTGCTTCTGCCGATGCTCGGTGCGATGCTCGTCGTCTCGATGATCGCGGGGCGGGTCACCACCAACAGCGGTAAGTACAAGGTCTTCCCGGTGGCCGGCAGTGCGCTGATGATCGTGGGCCTGTTCCTGCTGTCCCAGATGGACACCGGGACGAGCCGGTTCACCTCGGGTGTGTACATGGCCGTGCTGGGTGCCGGGATGGGCTGCCTGATGCAGATCACCATGCTGGTGGCCCAGAACAGCGTCGAGATGAAGGACATGGGTGTCGCCTCGTCGACCACGACCCTCGCCCGGACGCTCGGCTCCTCCTTCGGTGTCGCGATCATGGGCGCGCTGTTCAACAACCGGGTGCAGCACGTGATGGCCGAGCGGGCGGGTTCGCTCGGCTCGAAGATCACGGAGAAGTCCGCGCAGCTGGACGCGAAGAGCCTGGAGAAGCTGCCGGCTGCGGCACGGGAGGCGTACCAGTACGCGGTGTCGGCGGGTACGCACTCCGCGTTCCTGCTGGGTGCCGTGGTGGCCGTGGCGGCGCTGGCGGCAGCCGTGTTCGTCAAGGAGGTTCCGCTGCGGGGAGCGGGGCCGCAGAAGCAGGCCGGGGACGCGGCTGGGGACGCCGCGGATGCGCAGCCGGCGGTTGCAGAGGCCGTCTGACGCGCGATCCTCGGTCCGAAGGCCCCCGGCGTTGTCCGCCCCGGGGGCCTTTGCCTGTGTACGACGAAATTCAGCCTCTCCGGCGTTTGAGGAGCGGGGGTCCCGGTCCCCGCGACGGCGTGCGGGTGCCGCGGACGTGCCCCTGCCAGGGCCGCGGGGCGTTGTCGGTCCCGCGTGTCACCATCGACGGCGTGGACAAGATGCGGCAGCTCCGGCTGGCCAAGGACGCCATGGATCGGGACTGGGCCGACCCGGAGCTCGATCTCGGCGTCGTGGCCGCGCACGCGGGGTATTCGCGGTATCACTTCATCCGGGCCTTCAAGGCGGCGTACGGCGAGACCCCGGGCCAGTACCTGACGCATCGCCGTATCGAGCGGGCCGAAGACCTCCTCCGGACCGCCAACCTCTCCGTGACCGAGATCTGCCATCTCGTGGGGTTCAGCAGCGTCGGCACGTTCTCGGCGCGCTTCAAGGCCTGGACCGGGCTCACCCCCAGCGATTACCGCACCAAGCACGTGGGCCGCGGGGTCGCCCTCATCCCCGGTTGCTACGCGATGCTCTGGGCGGGCGGGTTCCGGCCCGGCGCCGAGCGGGAGCCGGAGAGCAATCCACAGAGCGATCCAGAGAGCAGTCCACGGAGCAATCCACAGAGCGATCCAGAGAGCAGTCCACGGAGCAATCCACAGAGCAATTCCGGAGAAGCGCGGTGACGTCGCCGGTGCCTACCGTGGCAGCGCAAGCAACACCCCGCACACCTGGGAGAACGCCATGATCAAGGGGCTCGCCATCACGACCGTCTGGGTCCTCGACCAGGACCGGGCCAAGGAGTTCTACACGCAGAAGCTCGGCCTCGAGGTCCGTACGGACATGACCATGGGGGAAGGCGGTATGCGCTGGCTCACCGTCGGCGCCCCGGACCAGCCCGACGTCGAGCTGACGCTCATGGTGCCCGGGCCGCCCGCCATGGACCCCGAGTCCGCCGAGATGATGAAGAAGCTCGTGGCCAAGGGTGCCCTCGGTGCCGGCGTGCTGGCCACCGACGACATCCACGGGGACTACAAGAAGCTCAAGGACCGCGGCGTGGAGTTCCTCCAGGAGCCGCAGGAGCGCCCGTACGGCATCGAGGCGCTCCTCCGAGACGACTCCGGCAACTGGTTCTCCTTCACCCAGCGGCGGGAGGGCGGCCTGGACCTCGACAAGGACTGGGCCTGACGTCAGCCTCCCGACAGCGGCATCATCGGGAAACTCCCCGTGCTCGTCGGCGCGTGCTCCGGCAGCCACAGCACCGCGACCGCACCCTCGGCCGGGATGTGCTCCGGCACCCCGGCCGGCCTGATGTTGCGGAATGTGAGCCGTGCGCCCAGCACCCGGGCCTGGCCCGCCGCGATGGTCAGGCCCAGGCCGTGACCGGCGCCCGAGCGGTCGGAGCGGCCCGTGCGGAAGCGCTGCGGGCCGTCCGAGAGCAGTTCCTCCGGGAAGCCGGGGCCGTGGTCGCGCACCCGGATCACCCGGCCCTCGACGGACACCTCGATCGGCGGCTTGCCGTGCCGTGCCGCGTTCGCCAGCAGATTGAACAGCACGCGCTCCAGACGGCGAGGGTCCGTGGTGACCCACGACTCGTGGATCACCCGGACCTCGATGTCGGCGTCCTTCGCCGCCACCCGCCGGGTGACGAACTCGCCGAGCATGATGTCCTGCAGTTCGGCCCGCTCGGAGGCGCCGTCCAGCCGGGCGACCTCCAGGACATCCTCCACCAGCGTGCGCATGGCCTTCGCCCGGTCCAGCACCAGTTCGGTGGGGCGGCCCGGCGGAAGGAGTTCCGCCGCCGTGAGCAGGCCCGTGACCGGGGTGCGCAGTTCGTGCGCGATGTCCGCCGTCACCCGCCGCTCCGCCTCCAGGCGCTGCTGCAGTGCGTCCGCCATCGCGTCGACCGCGCGTGCCAGGTCGTCGGTCTCGTCGCGTACGACGCCGCCGATCGCCTCCCGGACACGGACGTCGGTCTCGCCCTTGGCGACCCGGTTCGCCGCTGCCGCCGCCTTGCGCAGACGCCGCGACAGCTGCCCGCCGATCAGCACGCCGAGCGCCGAGCCGCCCAGGACGACCGCGATCGAGCCGATGATCAGCGCCTGGTCGAGGTCCTTCAGCACTTCCGTGCGGTCCGTGAAATGGGTGTGCAGGGACAGCACCCGGCCGTCCTTGAGCGGCAGGGCCGCCCAGATGTCCGGCATGCCGTGCGCGCCCTCGGACACATACGTGGCGCGCCGGCCCTCGGCGACCTTCTCCAGCAGTTCCCGGGGGATGGTGGGGTCGTCGACCTTGACCCCGAAGGTCTGGGTGCGCCCGGACTCGTACATCCGCTGGGCCACCTGGATGCGCTCGTCGGCGAGGTCGCGCGAGCTGTTGAGCATCGACACCTGTGCCGCGTTGTGCACCACGAGGCTCAGCGCGATCGCGACCATGGCGCCTACCAGGGCGATCGCCGCGCTGAGCTTCCATCTGAGACCCGTCCGTATGGCGTCGTCCGGGACCAGGCGTCCGAGGATCCCCCGCATACTCCTGCTCAGGCCTTCAACTTGTAGCCGAAGCCGCGGACCGTCTCGATCCGGTCCTGGCCGATCTTCGTGCGCAGCCGCTGCACATGGACGTCCACGACGCGGGTGTCACCGCCCCAGCCGTAGTCCCACACGCGCTCCAGCAGCTTGTCGCGGGACAGCACCGTGCCCGGCGCCGACGAGAACTCCAGCAGCAGCCGCATCTCGGTCGGTGTCAGCCCCACCGGCTGCCCGGACTTGCGTACTTCCATGCCCTCGGTGTCGACCTCGAGATCGCCGAAGGTGAGCACTCCGCCGTCCTCGGACGAGGTGTTCTCGGCGGCCCGGTCGGCGCCGCTCGCGTGGCCGAAGCGGCGCAGCACCGCGCGGATGCGCGCGACCAGCACGGCGCCGTCGAACGGCTTGGTCACATAGTCGTCGGCACCCGCCTCCAGGCCGAGCACGACGTCGATCGAGTCGGCGCGCGCGGACAGCATGATCACCGGCACGGTCGACTCGTCGCGGATGCGGCGGCACAGGCTGACGCCGTCCAGGCCGGGGACCATCACGTCCAGCAGGGCGATGTCCGGGCGGTCGGCGCGGAACGCCTCCAGGCCCGAGAGTCCGTCGGGCATGGCGGTGACCGCGAAGCCGTCCCGCTCCAGCGCGAGCTGGGTGGCCTCGCGAATGACGTCGTCGTCCTCGACGAACAGGACGTGGGTCTGGTCTGCCATCCGCTGCTCTCAGTTTTTGGTCGGGGCGGCCGTGCCGTTGTTGCCCACCGCGTTGCTGTATACGTTGCGCGTCCGGGACAGCTCGGTGAAGTGGTTCGCCGACCAGCTGAAGGTGATCACTTCCTCGCTGGAGGGGTACGACACCGGGTCGCCCTTCTCGTACATCTGTTGCGTCACCACCAGATCACCGCGGTCTATCTCCGCGTAGACCGGCGGCTCCTCGGTCTTGAACACATTCTGGTACCGGTGGTCCTTCAACTGGTACACGTACGACCCCACACCGACGGCATCATGGCAGGTCATCACGTTGACCACGATGTCGTTCGCGCTGCCGCCGGTCAGATTGCCGTAGGACACGTCGACCGGGTACTCGTCGGCCACGCACGGCTTCAGGTCGTCCTTGACCACCTTGGCGACCCGGGGATCGCCCTTCACCAGTTTCACCACGTCCAGCCGTGAGGGCTCCCCGGTGGTCGGTGAGACGGAGGGCGAGGCGGCACCCGCGACCAACGAGTTGCCGCCCGCCGGACCCTCGTCCCGCGCGCCCGTGCCGCCGGTGGCGCAGGCGGACAGGAAAAGGCCGACGGCGGCGATCGCGGCCACCGCCGCCACCGCCGCCTTGAGAGCTCCGCTGGGCCGTATGGCCCCCGTGCCTAGGCCGCGCAACGCTCCCGCTCCTCACGCTCGAGCGCGCGTGCGTCCAGGTCGCGGGCCTCCAGCTCCTCGCGGAGCCGGGCGAGCGCCCGGTGCAGCGTGCTCTTGACCGTTCCGGCCGACATGCCGAGGGCGGCGGCCGTCTCCTCCGTGGACATCTGCTCCCAGTGTCGCAGCACAACAACACTGCGCTGTTTCGGAGCGAGCACCTTCAGGACATCCATCAGCAGAGCGCGGTCGGCGTGCTGCTCGGTGGAGTCGTCGACGGACGCGTCCGGGAGCTGCTCGGTGGGGACCTCCTCCAGCTTGCGGGCCCGCCACCACTCGGTGCGCGTGTTGATCATCACGCGGCGCAGGTAGGCGTCGGCCAGACGCTTGTCCGCGATGCCCTCCCAGCGGCCGTACGTGCGCACCAGCGCCGTCTGCAGCAGGTCCTGGGCATCGGTCGGGTCCGGGACCAGCCGGCGGGCGCTGCGCAGCAGCGCGTCCTGCCGGGTGCGTACGTACTCTTCGAACTCGAGCACCTCGCCGTGCGCCATTGCAACCGCCTCCATCCCCGTTTCCGACCTGTCCTCCGACTGCGGTCCCACAGCCGGGTGCCGGTTTCAAAAAACCTTGGTGAGCTCGTGCGAGCGAGCTCGTGTGCCGCGGCCTTCCGCGGCACGCATATGAACCTACGGAGGGGTTGTCACGGACCTGTCCGAGGCAGCCTGCGGAGAGCGCTCGGCTGTCCGTCGGTTGTGTAACGGCCGTAGGAACGGGGTAAAGGGGGGCGGGAGTTGGGGTGGTTATAGGGTGATTTACTCTGCGGATGGGATGGGCTGACTGTGACAGGGCGAGCTGTCGGCTGTGAAACAGCTGAGCGACGGCTGTGCGCGGACCGCCCGGGCGCCATCGGTGATGGGGCGCTCGGGCGGTCCGTCGTGACGCTCGGACGGGGGTGGCGTCAGGTGAGCGGGAGGCGGTAGAGGCCGCCCGGGAGGGGTTCCACCAAGCCGTCGGAGACCAGGCCGTCCAGGGCGCGGGCGCGCTGCACCGGCTCGTCCCACACACGGTCGAGAACGGACTGCGGAACCGGGTTCACGGCCTCCCGCAGCACCGCCAGGAGCCGGCCGCGCACCTGGCGGTCGGTCCCCGCGTACGCCTGGCCGCGGCGCGCCGGGCCGTCGTGCTCCGGTTTCCCGGCCAGCCGCCAGGCGCACTGCGAGGCGATCGGGCAGCGGTGGCAGGTCTCGTTCTTCGCCGTGCAGACCAGCGCGCCCAGCTCCATGGAGGCGGCGGCCCAGCGGGACGCGGTGCGCTCGTCCTCGGGAAGCAGCGTGCGGGCGAGCTTGCGCTCGGCGGCGGTGGTCGCGTTGGGCGGGTACTGCACACCGGTGACCGCACGCGCCAGGACGCGGCGCACGTTGGTGTCGAGGACCGCGTGCCGCTGGCCGTACGCGAAGGACGCCACGGCCGCGGCCGTGTACTCGCCGATGCCGGGCAGGGCGAGCAGCTGGGCGTGATCGGTGGGTACGTCGCCGCCGTGCCGTTCCGTTATGGCGACGGCGGCGCCGTGCAGGCGCAGGGCGCGGCGCGGGTAGCCGAGGCGGCCCCAGGCGCGGACGGCCTCGCCGGGGGGTTCCTTGGCCAGGTCGGCGGGGCGCGGCCAGCGGGCGAGCCACTGTTCGTAGACGGGCAGGACGCGGCTGACCGGCGTCTGCTGCAGCATGAACTCACTGACCATCACGCCCCAGGCTCCGGCCTCCGGGCGCCGCCAGGGCAGATCGCGGGCGTGCTCGTCGAACCAGTCGATGACCGGGCCGTGCAACGCCCTGCCGGGGGCCTGGCCGGTGGGGGCATCGGTGGGGGTCAGGCCGGCGGTGGCGTCGGTCTGGGCGGGGGCGGGAGTGGGGGTGGTGGGTGCAGTCATGACGTCTTCGATCCTGCCATGCGAGGGGCGCCGGGGTGGGGGACCGGCTCGCGGTGTCGGGTGCGCGGGCCTTTCCGCCGGGATGGTCCGTCCCCCGGGCGCGGAGCGCCGTATGCGGCCCAGGCCGGCCCTGTGGGCGGGCCCCGCGCGGGATGATGATCCGGAAAAGTTGGGGCCAGGGCGGCGGGTGGGGCAAGGCGTGGCCTCGATCTCTCGTACAGTTTGCGCCGTGGGATCTCTGCGCAATCCGGTCGGGCCGCTTCCCTCCTCCATCTACTGGCGACGGAGGGCCGTACTGCTGTCCATGGTCGCCGTGCTGGCGCTGCTCATAGTGTGGGTGGTCACCTCCTCCGGCAGCAGTGGCGGGAAGAACAAGGCGGACGGCTCGAACGGGAACCGTCCCACGTCGTCGATCACGCCGGGTCCGTCCGGCACCGGTCCGGCGATCAGCCAACACCCGGGCGGGCGCGACGAGTCGAGCGGCGGGACCGGTTCGGGGTCGCCCGGGTCCTCGTCGGGGTCGGATGGCTCCGGTGGGTCGGGCAGCGGGTCCGGGGGGTCGGACGACGGGGCCAACGGCAGCGGCAGCGGCGGCTCCTCCGGTAATCAGCTTCCGGCCGGTGCCGGGTCCTCCCTGCCCAACTGCACGGCGAGTGCGGTGCAGTTGACGTTGCAGAGCGTCCACAACACCTATGCCCCCGGCGACACCCCCACGTTCGAGCTGATCGCCAAGAATTCGTCCGGCAGCGACTGCAAGGTCGATCTCGGGCCGAAGAGCGCCGTGTTGACGATCACTCAGACCGGCAGTGACGACAAGGTCTGGTCCTCGGCCGACTGCCCGAGCGGTTCGGGAAGCGTGCTGTTCCGCGTGCCCGCGAACGACCACGTCACCTACACGGTGAAGTGGGACCGCAAGCCGAGCGCCCCGAACTGCGCGACGCCCCCGGCGGGTTCCGCGTCGGCCGGCACGTACCTGGTGGAGGCGAAGGCGCCCGGCTTCGCGAAGGTCCAGACGTCGTTCGTGCTGTCGAAGGACTAGATCAGCCCAATTCGGCCGAGTCCAGGCAATCTCAGCCTGTCCGGCGATCGAGGACGAGGCCGTTCAGGCCGATGGGGGTCCGGGGGCGCAGCCCCCAGGTGCGGTCACACCGCACCGGGCGCCCAACCACGAGTGACTGCCCCGGCACCCGGCTCAGCCGTCGGCTAGACGTACCGCTCGAGGATCGACGACTCCGCCAGCCGCGACAGCCCCTCGCGCACGCTGCGGGCCCGGGCCTCGCCGACGCCGTCCACCGTCTGGAGGTCGTCCACGCTTGCCGCGAGCAGCTTCTGCAGGCCGCCGAAGTGTTCCACCAGGCGGTCGATGATGGCGCCGGGCAGCCGCGGGACCTTCGCCAGCAGACGGAAACCGCGCGGGGACACCGCGGAGTCCAGGGCCTCGGGGGAGCCGGTGTAGCCCAAGGCGCGGGCCACCGTGGCCAATTCCAGGAGCTCGGCGTGGCTCAGCGCGTCCAGCTCGGACAGCGCCTCCTCGACCGTACGGGAGCGCTTCGCGGTCGGCTCGGGCACGTAGTCACGCACCACCAGCTCCCGCTCGGGCTCCACTCCCGCGATCAACTCGTCCAGCTGGAGGGCGAGCAGACGGCCGTCCGTGCCCAGTTCGACCACGTATTCCGCGATTTCGGTGGCGATGCGGCGCACCATCTCCAGTCGCTGTGCAACCGCCGAGACATCGCGGACCGTCACCAGGTCCTCGATCTCAAGCGCTGACAACGTTCCCGCGACCTCGTCCAGGCGCAGCTTGTACCGCTCCAGGGTGGCCAGGGCCTGGTTGGCGCGGGACAGGATCGCCGCCGAGTCCTCCAGGACGCGCCGCTGGCCGTCGACGTACAGCGCGATCAGACGCATCGACTGGGAGACGGAGACCACGGGGTAGCCGACCTGCTTGCTCACCCGGTCCGCGGTGCGGTGGCGCGTGCCCGTCTCCTCGGTCGGGATCGTGGGGTCCGGGACGAACTGCACGCCGGCTCTCAGGATCTTCGACAGGTCCGAGGAGAGCACGAGGCCGCCGTCCAGCTTGCACAGCTCCCGAAGGCGCGTGGCCGTGAACTCGACGTCCAGGACGAAGCCGCCCGTGCACATGGCCTCGACGGTCTTGTCGGAGCCGAGCACGATGAGACCGCCGGTGTTGCCGCGGAGTACCCGCTCGAGGCCGTCACGCAGGGCCGTTCCGGGTGCCACGGCGCTCAGTGAGGCGCGCATCAGGCCATCGGCACCGGAACTCCCGCCGGACTTTCCGGGAGCTGCTGCCCGGTCGTTGGCTGCCACTGCACTCCTCCGGTCGCAGGTTCTTCAGGCGCTCCCGTGTCGCACACTCGGTTCGTACGGACGGGCGAGACCAGGGCAAAGTCTACCGGCGGTCCTCCTCGTCCCGTGGGGCCTCTCGGCGACGGGAGCGCGGAAGGACCCGCAGGGCGTCCCCCATGTCCGCCACTTCCAGCACCTTCATCCCGGGCGGGATCTTGCCCGGATCGGCCGGTACGAGCGCGTGCGTGAAGCCCAGACGGTGCGCCTCGGCAAGGCGGCGCTGCACCCCCGTGACCCGTCTGACCTCGCCCGCCAGGCCCACCTCGCCGATCGCCACCAGGTTCTTGGGCAGCGGGGTGTCGCTCGCGGCGCTCGCCAGTGCGAGCGCGATCGCCAGGTCGGCGGCCGGCTCGGAGAGCTTCACCCCGCCGACGGTCGCGGAGTAGATGTCCCTTTTGCCCAGGGCGGTGATACGGCCGCGCTGTTCCAGGACGGCGAGCATCATCGAGACACGGGAGGTCTCCAGGCCGGACGTCGTGCGGCGCGGGGAGGGGATCTGTGTGTCGACGGTCAGCGCCTGGACCTCCGCCACCAGGGGGCGGCGGCCCTCCAGGGTGACGGTCAGACAGGTGCCGGGGACCGGCTCGTCGCGGCGGGTCAGGAACAGGCCGCTGGGGTCCGCCAGGCCCGTGATGCCCTCGTCGTGCAGCTCGAAGCAGCCGACCTCGTCCGTCGCGCCGTAGCGGTTCTTGACTCCGCGCACGAGTCGCAGGCGCGCGTGCCGGTCGCCCTCGAAGTGCAGGACGACGTCCACCAGGTGTTCGAGCAGGCGCGGGCCCGCGATCGCGCCGTCCTTGGTGACATGGCCCACGAGGAGGGTGGCCATGCCGCGTTCCTTGGAGGCGCGGATGAGCGCCCCGGCGACCTCGCGCACCTGGGCCATGCCGCCGGGCGCGCCGTCGATCTCGGGGGAGGCGACGGTCTGCACGGAGTCGAGGATGAGGAGCGAGGGCTTCACCGCGTCCAAGTGGCCCAGAACGGCCGCGAGATCCGTCTCCGCCGCAAGGTAGAGGTGGTCGTCGATGGCCCGGATGCGGTCGGCCCGCAGACGCACCTGGCTCGCCGACTCCTCGCCCGTCACATAGAGCGTGCGGTGCTCGTCGCTCGCCGCCTTGGCCGCGACGTCCAGCAGCAGCGTGGACTTGCCGACGCCGGGTTCGCCGGCGAGCAGCACGACCGCGCCCGGCACGAGCCCGCCGCCGAGGACGCGGTCCAGCTCGGGCACACCGGTGGAACGGGCGGTGGCCTGCCGCCCGTCGACCTGGCCGATGGGCAGGGCGGAGCTGGTGACCCGCCCCGGTGCCGTCGTACGGACCGCGGGCGCGCCGTACTCCTCGATCGTCCCCCAGGCCTGGCACTCGGGGCAGCGGCCGAGCCACTTGGCCGTCTGCCAGCCGCACTCGGTGCAGCGGTAGGACGGGCGGTCCCTGGTGGTCTTCGTGCGGGCAGCCATGCACGAAACGGTAGCGGGGCCCACTGACAGCGGGGCACGCGCCTGCGGCGGCCGGGGAGTGCGCCCGGTGAGGCACGCGCCGGGCGCCCGCGCACTGGCGTCACCGCGGCCTTCCCCGCACTCCGGCCGCGCCCACCTGCGGCGACCCCGCCCGAGCCGCGGAATGCGCCGTTCCTGTCCCCTTATGAGGGATCGTTTCACCCGTACGGAGTAAAAGTGCTCAAGGGGGAAGAAGGTGCCACCCGTGGGCGCCTACGGTCGCACGGGTGATGAGCAGCAGGCCGGAGACCTCCAAGGACGCCAGCGGCGCACACCCGGCGCGGAGAGAAACGCGCAAGCGGGGGAGCGCGCCTCGCGGCGCGCACAACCGCACCTCGGCACAGCGCCTGCCCGCGCGCTACGACCCTTACCTCGACGGACTCTTCACGTACTGCCTTTCCGTGCTGTGCGACCACGACACGGCGACGGCAGCCCTGGGAGATGCCCTCGCACTCGCCGAGCGCCGCGGCACACGCGGCCCGGAGACCCCCGACGACCGCCGCGCCTGGCTGTACGCCCTCGCCCGCTGGTCCTGTCTGCGCCGGCTCGCCGAGGCCCGGCGCCGCCACCAGGCCGGCCATGCCGCCGGGCGCGACCGCGGCTCCCGCGTGCACGAGGAGGCCGCCGACCGGCGCGCC